>CAZHHK010000154.1:0-5553 GCA_964531405.1 uncultured Spirochaetales bacterium
CTATAATGGCTTTGATGTATGAGAGGTCACGAGTTTGTTACGCCATCAAAATATTTACAATATATTTTTTATTTAACTATTTATGGATATTTATGTATGTTGGCGTTTATATGACTTATTTATTCATAAAAAAAATGGGATTTATAAGTCTGGCCTTTTGGGGTATGATCCCAATACTATTGTTTTTAATATTAATCCAATGGGTTATGGAATTATTTAAAGAGGAAATAGATGTAGATTTTAAAAATATATCTAAATGGAGATTATTCATTCTACCCATTATTTTATTTGGATTTTATTATCCAACCTTTGTTTATAATCAGGGGTTTAAATTTTTGGCTAAAGATTTTTTATTTTCATTTTATGGCTTAATGCCCTGTCCTACGACAATGGTAGTTCTCGGATTGTTTTCTTTGAAATATCCTAATACCAATAAAAGTTTGTTTTTATCATTAATGTTATATTCTATTATAATAGGTACAGCACAGATTGCAATAAGATATGTCCCCGATTATCCACTGGCATTTATTGGATATTATTCAATCATTTTAATGATAATTGATAAAATTTTTAAAAAAAAGAATAAAAATATGAGCTCTGACCCCAAAAATATGTAAAACCGGATTGGTCGCCGGGTTATAGATTTGTGGAGGGACAGAGCTAATAAATGTAAATGACTTATCTCCCCTAAAAAATAAAACTATTTTAAAATAACGATTGACTTATTAAAAATTTATCATATATATTCATTTTTAATATGCCTAAAAGGTATTTTAGGCAGTTATTTACGGAGCAGTTAAATGGCAAAGAAACAATTATTATTATCGATAATCATTCCATGTTACAATGAAGAATCGGTACTCGAAACAACTTATAAAAGAATAAAAGAAGTTTTAATTAAAAATAATTACAGAAATCATGAAATAATATTTATAAACGACGGAAGCGTAGATAAAACATTAAGCATGCTTGAGAAATATGCCGGAAAGGATAAAAATGTAAAAGTAATTAGTTTTTCAAGAAATTTCGGGCATCAGGCTGCGGTATCTGCTGGTATTCAAAATTGCAATGGAGAGATAGCCATAATAATTGATGCTGATCTGCAGGATCCTCCAGAATTATTTAGCGAGATGATTGAATTATATAAAAAGAAAAATTGTAATATAGTCTACGGAGTAAGAAAGGAAAGAAAAGGAGAGACAATATTCAAAAAACTGACTGCAAAATTATACTATAGACTTCTCAATTTTTTCTCGGATGCAAAACTTCCTGTTGATGCCGGTGATTTTAGACTCATAGATAAAAAAGTTATAGATGCATTCAAATTATTTAAGGAAAACAATAAATATATACGGGGCATGATAAGCTGGATGGGGTTTAAGCAGATGCCACTTTATTATATACGTGACTCAAGATTTGCAGGTAAAACAAAATATTCTATTAAAAAAATGCTTAAATTGTCGGGTGTCGGCATGTTTTATTTTTCAAAAAAACCACTTAAGCTGGCGCTTAATTTAGGATTTTTAAGCATATTTGTGGGATTGTGCCTTGCTGTTTATACAATTGTCGGTAAATTTAAAGGTTTTAATGTGCCGGGCTGGTCATCACTTTTAATCACGATAATATTTTTTGGAGGCATACAGTTATTTACCATAGGTATTCTTGGAGAATACATCGGCAATATATTTGAAGAAGTAAAAAGCAGACCTGAATTTATAATCGATAAAAAAATTAACTTTAAATCCAGTAAAAAAAAATAGACTTATCTATCATTTTAAATTTTTTGATAATTCGTAAAGCACTATCCCACAAGCCACCGATACGTTGAGAGAATTTTTAAAGCCCAACAAATCAATGTGGAGAATCATATCTGATAATGACAAAATTTCTTTGCTAATCCCAAATTCTTCATTGCCAAGGATTATAATCGATGGTATTTCTATTTTTATTCCATCAACGCATATTGATTTTTTTGTTTTTTCAATTGCATAAATTTTAAATCCTTTTTCTTTATAGTGCATAATAACATCATGTGCATTTTGAGCATACGAGTTTTTGGCATTACATCCCATTGCGGTTTTCTTAATTTTAGCATTATTTTCTGCTGACGGGGTAATTCCTGTTAAGATTATTTCTTCAATACCAAAACATTCACATGTCCTAATTATAGAGCCGACGTTATGAGGTGATCTTATATTATCAAGCAAAAGTTTAATGTTCTTTGCACTTTTTATTTTTTTTTCTCTATCAAAAGGTTCATCTTCTATGAACGGATTTTCTTTTTTTAAAATATCAAAAATAAAATTATATACTTGAATCCAGCCGCTTTTATCATTGGCAGGATTTATTTTTATATTTTCATATTCAAAGAGCCATTGCAATAAATTATTAATATATATTTCATCTTTTGTGTTATTCAGCAATTGCTTAATGCCATATAAAACTTTTTTAATCCTGTTATCTCTAGATAAAAATTCAAAATCTCTTTTGACAAATGACATTTATGACTCCAATTTGATTACTCGTAAATAAAAATGTAACCCGTTAGTTTTTTTAGGGAGTAAGGGATAGCTGTCCCTTACTCCCAAAAACTAACAAACAAAAAGATGACAAAATAATTAGTTTAAAGTATATTATACCTAAAGGTATTTCAATTGTAAATAATTGTTGTAATTTAGGACGTTGAAAATATGGACTATATTATTTCATCGACTTTTCAAGAGGTGAATTATGCGAAATCGTAAAGATGATGAGCTTAGAGAAATAATAATTCAAAAAAATATAATGGAAAACGCCTATTCCAGTCTGCTTATACAAACAGGGAAAACCAAGATTTTATGCAGTGCATCTGTAGGGACAAAGCTACCTGCATGGATAAATCCCGAAGAATCCGGATGGATTACTGCTGAGTACAATATGCTTCCAGGATCAACAAAAAATCGCAAAGAAAGAAGCACCTTAAAACCCGATTCCCGTGGTATAGAAATACAAAGATTAATTGCACGATCTTTGAGGGCATGCGTTGATTTAAAAAAAATCAAAGGATATTCCATAATAATCGATTGCGATGTAATTCAGGCTGACGGTGGTACAAGGACTGCATCGATTAACGGAGGGTATATCGCACTAAATAATGCCGTTAGCAGGATGCTAAAAGAAAAATTAATATTTGAAAATCCATTGATTTCCCGGATAGGTGCTATAAGTGCAGGCATAGTGGATGGCAATGCAATGCTTGATCTTGATTACAGCGAGGACAGCTGTGCGATAGCCGATTTTAATATCGTGATGAATGACAGGGGTAATTTTATCGAAATCCAGGGCACAGGAGAAAAAGGTGATATATCAAGAGATATGTTAAACAGAATACTGGATTATTGTCAGAAAGGTATTTACGAGATATTTGATATTCAAAATAAATATATTGATAATTAGTGAGGACGAATTCCATGGCTGACAGACTGTTTATAGCTATTCCTTTGCCGGAAAACATAAAAGAAAATATAATTAAGACAATAGACTTTCCTGATAATTTTAAAATAACAAAAAAAGACAATCTTCATATAACTGTATTGTTTCTCGGTGATACGGAAGCTTCAAAGCACGGTATCATAATTAATACATTGAATAATGTGTTAAAAAATCATGCTCCTTTTTATCTTGAAATTTCTAAATTTGGGCAGTTTCCTCAGAGAGGGTATCCCAGGATAATTTATCTTACAGGGATTATAGGGCTTGATAAGTTAAAAAAGTTGGCTGATGATATTAGAGAGAAATTTAGAGAAATAGGATTTACAGATGATAAACATTTTGAGTACCATGTAACTGTTGCCAGACAAAAGTATTATAAAAATAATGAGATTAAATTACCTGAAATCATTGTAAGTCATAATTTTAAGGTAGAAAGTGTGGTTTTATATAAATCCGAATTAAAACCGGAAGGTCCGATATACACACAGATTTGGTCATCACGATTGTAAAAGACTATTTTCTAAGTATTCAGTAGTCATTTATAAATTTATTTTAAATATCATGTAAAAAAAACCGAAATAAATACCGAAATTTATAATAAGCACAAAGAGAATACGGATGTTCTCTTAAAAATTAACGAATCAAGGAGGATTCTATATGATTATTAATCATAATTTAAGTGCTATTTTCACAAACCATCGGGTTAAGTTCAATGACAACAACCTGTCTAAAAATCTGGAAAAGGTAAGCTCTGGTTTAAGGATAAACAGAGCTGGCGATGATGCTTCAGGTCTTGCTGTTTCTGAAAAGATGAGAAGTCAGATCAGAGGTTTATCGAGAGCCGAAAAGAATGCTGAGGACGGTATCTCCTTTATCCAGACCGCTGAAGGTTACCTTCAAGAATCTCAGGACATCATTCAGAGAATAAGAGAATTAGCTATTCAGGCTTCCAACGGTATCTATTCTTCTGAAGATAGAATGATGATCCAGGTAGAAGTAAGCCAGCTGGTTGATGAAATTGACAGGATTGCATCTCATGCGCAGTTTAATGGGATGAATATTTTAACCGGAAGATTCTCAAGAGAAACCGGTTTAAACAATCCGACGGCAAGTATGTGGTTCCATATTGGTGCCAATATGGACCAAAGAGAAAGGGTTTATATCGGTACGATGTCCACTCAAGGTCTGGGTTTAAAAAATCCTACAGGTCTACCTCATTCTGCTACATTTATTTCGTTATCCACACCTGAAGCAGCTAATGCTTCATTGGGTTCGCTTGACAAAGCTATCAGGATAATAAACAAGCAGAGGGCTGATTTAGGAGCTTATCAAAACAGACTTGAGCATGCTATTAGGGGATTATTAAGCGGAGTTGAAAACATGCAGTCGGCAGAATCTTTAATAAGGGATGCCAACATGGCTAATGAAATGGTTGACTACACCAAAAATCAAATTCTTTTACAGGCTTCTACTGCTATGCTTGCTCAGGCTAATGCAAAACCGCAGACAATTTTACAGTTATTACAGGGATAATGATTAAGTTATTTTTTTTAAAAAAAGGGGCTGTCTCAAAACAGCTCCTTTTTTAATTTTTTAACGACTGTTATTTTATTTGTTTCAAAATTTATTAGCGCAAATAAATAAAAAAGTAAAGCTAATACCCATACTTTCCTGAAATTATGAGCTATACTTAATAATCCCCATTCTAAACTTACTTTTTCTAATCCTCGAAGCATAAATCTGTTAAATCCTCTATTCCATTTGATATGACCAAAAACTGATTCAACCTCAATTCCACGTTTTTTTCGCAATTCAATTCCTTTCTTATCAGTAAGCAATTGTTTTGCTTTATTCCTTAACTCATTAAGACGGTGATTCACCTGTATACTTCGTCTATACTCCGACTTTGTACAATCACTTTTATATGCACAATCAGAACAATCCCAGCAAGTATATATGTCAATTTTTGTTTCATAGCCGTTATCGGTTTTTCTGATTCTTGTTTTTTCATATTTCAGTCTTTTATTATTCGCACAGATATATTCGTTTTTATCTTTATCATAAAGAAAGTTTTCTTTCCTA
>CAZHHK010000155.1:0-5449 GCA_964531405.1 uncultured Spirochaetales bacterium
CTATAATGGCTTTGATGTATGAGAGGTCACGAGTTTGTTACGCCATCAATAATTTTATAACATATATATTGATAAAATTTATTAAACCGAATTCTTATTTTTATAATTATTTAAGCAATTGCTAATTTATAATTAACAATTATAAAATATAGATAAAAAGCATGGATAATACGCTAAAGCACATCATAAATAATCTTGATTATGCATTCCAGCCCATTGTAAATCCAAATACGGGGAGAACTTTTGGTTTTGAAGCATTATTAAGAGGTTTTGAAAAACTGGAGTTTGGCAACATCGATGATTTTTTTTACAGCTGTTATACGAATAAAATTTTAAACAAGGTCGAAATATTATTAAGAAAAAAATTAATAGAAAAATTTGTTAAAATTCCATTTCATAAACAGATCAAATTATTTTATAACTATGATTACAGAATAAATAAAATTGACCTAAATGAATTTAGATTCCTTCAGGCTTTACTAAAAAAACATGATATAAGCCATGATATGTTTTGTATTGAGATCAGTGAAAAAAATAGGATAGAATCACTTGCGGATTTTAAGATTTTTCTCAATAATGCAAAGAAAAAAAAGATAAATATTGCACTTGATGATTTTGGTGCGGGATACGCCGGTCTGGAAATATTTTACTATTCGGATCCAAATTATTTAAAATTTGACAGGTTTCTCATAAATAATATAGATAAAGATGTCAAAAAGAAGTTGTTTTGCTCTCATATATTAAATTTGACAAAATTACTTGGGGTTTTTTCAATAGCGGAGAGCATTGAGACAATAAATGAGTTTAATGTATGCAAAGAAATTGGTTTTGAATTAATACAGGGCTTTTTTGTTCAAGAGCCAACAACCGATATAAACAGGTTGAAATTATATTATGACAATATAAAAATTTTAAATAAAAGAAACAGGAGGAGAAATCCAAAAAATGATGCTGAACTAATTTCAAAAGAGATAATAAAGTTGGAGGCTATCAGCATCAATGATAACCTGTCGGATATAATAAGAATATTTCATAAAAATGAAAACTATCATTTTCTGCCTGTTGTAGATTCTAATAATTTTCCCATAGGGATAATTCATGAAAAAAAATTAAAAAAATATTTATTTTCTCCTTTTGGACAGGATTTATTAAAATATAAAAAAGTAACGGATTCAATAGAATTTTTTTTAAATGCCTGTCCGATTTCTGATATAAATACGAAACAGGAAAAAATCATGGAATTATTCGTTAATAATCCGGAATGCGAGGGAGTATTGATAATTAAAAATCTCAAGTATGAAGGTTTCTTAACAGCCAAGTCATTGTTGAATATCATAAATGAATACAACTTGAAACAGGCAAGAGAATTAAATCCTTTAACAAAATTGCCCGGGAATATTTTGATAGATAAATATTTGGATAAGGTCTATAAAAAGAAGAAATCTATTTTTTATATATTTTATTTTGATCTTGATAATTTTAAACCGTTTAACGATAAATTTGGATTTAGACAGGGTGATAGAGTGTTAACATTATTTGCAGATTTGCTTCGAAAAAGATTCAGTATGAGTAATCATTTTGTAGGGCATATTGGAGGGGATGATTTTTTTTTAGGCATTGAAGAAACCGAATATAATCCTGAAAAATACAAAAGATTGATTGCCGATCTTTTTGATAAATTTTCCAATGCAATCTATTCATTTTATCCAATTGAAGATTGCAACAATGGCTATTATATTTCTGAAGATAGACTCGGCAATATAACGACTTTCCCCTTATTATCTGCAACCGCTATAATCTTAGAGATCCAAAAAGGTAAACGTCCTTTGTCAAAGGATCAATTGATTATTAAAATTGCAGAATTAAAAAAAGAAGCAAAAGTATCAAAGAATATAATCTCATTTATAAATTTATCTAATTTATGTTTTTTTAGTTAATTTAAAAACAGTTAACAGAATTATGAGGATTATTATCAGTAGAATTAACGATGGTTCTGGCATTTCCTTTGGATCATCAGATGCATCTAAAAAATTTTCACTGTTTAATACTTCTTTTTGTTTTTTTAACAGCATTTTTTCCTGCGTATCATCTTCCAGTACTACAAACGAAGTAAGCGGATTTAAAATATTCAATTCAACGGCATCGATAAATATTTTCCTTGATAATGTATTTGTTTTTTCCGGATGCAATATCTTATAATCATATAAAGCGTGTAAAGATAGCAAATTATTCAGCATGTCTTTATTTTTATCTTTTTTATTATTTATTGGATTAATTTTATCATCATATAAAAATAATAGTGATGGATTATTGGTATTTTCCATATATAGGACAGTGTCTTTATTTTGCCATTTTAATACCTGTTTTGTTTCAAGTTTATTTGATTTGAAGAATTCAATGTTACTAAGATTGTTTAGATCGTATTTAAAAAGATAACCATTTACATCAAGTTTATAAAAAGAATCAATATCAGGAGTGAATGAAGCAAAATCACTAATATCATCATTCAATAAAGCATAATTCAAATCGTTTGAAACAACAATGATAACAGGGCAATTATTATCATTGTTATTAATGTTGTCATAAATTATGGATTTTAAAGCTCTATCCAGATTGAATCCACCCGAATTTTTATGCGATAATAATTTTTTATCAAAATCTTTATCCAGTTTGAATGTGCTTATATTGTAATCCGCCAGAGTAATCATTGCATTTTCGTTGGTTAAATAATTTTTGTCTAAAAATTTATTTATTGTTTCAATATAGTTATATTTTGATAAACTTGATCGGGCAGAACAATCTATTATAAAATGGTAATAAGGATTTCTTGTTGTTTTTTTAATTTTATTTTTAAATCTTGCCGGCACATATATAATATTTTTATCTTTTGAAACAATAGGATCTTCAAGTCTATCAATTGTCGATATGTTTATAGAATTATTGACTTTAATAATTTTAAGAGGCTCGATGTGAATAATTTTGAAACCCGTTTTTCTTGTTTCGCTTATTGTAAAAGGAAAAACTCTCATAGCAATTGTTTTTTTATTAATATAATACATTATGCCGGGATCTCGACTTGTGTTTTTAATTTGTTCGTAAATCCAGAGTGCTGATTTTTTTTCTCTTAAAAGCCCGGTCTTTTTTTTGTCATTTATATATAAATAATAATCATTGATCCATGCTCCTTCAGGTAGATTGATATAGGTTTTAAATTCCTGCGGACCATGACTTTTTAAATCAAGATCGATCCATGTCGAATAAAGCATTGTATTTTTATCATACTCGGTTTTATAATTAAGATTTGTTATTTCGATTTCAGATGCAGACGAACCTGTTTTTGAATTTTTAGAATAATTAATATTTTCTTCGTTGTTGAATAAGCAACGTAAATCGTTTATTTTTTGTTCTGATAATGTTAGGTTGTTTAAGACGATTTTATTATATAACGATGTGATATACGGAATGCTTGTATTGTTAAAGAATACTGGTCTTTGCTTTGTTGCTTCAATGATTTTTAATGTATTGTTTAAGGATTTAATATTTATATTTGTTTTTTTATCATTTGCAAAATCCGGGTAATATGTAAAGCTTAACGCTTTATAAAGATTTAATTTTATTAATATAAGATTAAAAAAGAATAAACATGGCATAACCGTTAAAGATACGGCTATGATTATAAAAAGAAATTTTGTTGAAAAGAAATTTTTAAGATAATTAAAATCTTCTTTTATTATATTTGCATGGATTATCAGAATCAATAAAGGCGAGACAAGCAAAAATCCAGCTCCAAAAATAATCAGAGCAAAAATGAAGAAGGGATAAAACGGTAAAAATGAAACAAAAAAATATAATGTATAAATAAACATAATACAGCGCAGTATTAATAAAATCATTCTGAATATTTTATTTTTTAAATTTGGTACGATAAGTAAAAGTCCGTTTATAATAGTCAAAACAAAGAATAATGGATTACTGAAATTGCCGAATATGATATGGAAATTATCAAAAAAAAGTTTGTGCTTTAAGAATGAAAAAGGGAAATAGCATTCATTCAAAAGCAATCCGAGTAGTGGAAATACAAGGCAAAATAATGCTATCCATAAAATTTTTAGTTTCCTTATTATATTTATCCTGTTTGTTAATAATGACGTCAAACCTCTTATTAAAAAAAAGAAAAAACTTAAGATTAATATGATTATAAAAATAGTTAAACTATGAATGCAGATTCTATATAATGTTGTTTGATAAATCTTATAATCCCAGAGTACTCTTTCAATTGGTTTTAAAATAAAGCTGTAAAAAACATACCAGAACAACGGGATAGTCATAACAATTATAAAATTGACCCATATTTTTTTTTCTTTAAATGCATTCTTTAAAAATTTTTGCCCGATTAATAATGCATAAAAATATGCAGGCAGTAAAAAGCTGGCAAAATATTTAAAGTTCTGGATTATATCAAAAATCCATGTTGGGATATTTAAGATCATTTTGTTTAAATAAAATGCCATGGTATAAATATAAGCCGTGTATGTTGTAATTATTATAAGCGATACAATTGTATGAATCTCTTTTTTTTGGATGATTCTAATAATTGCATAAACAAGATAGCCTGTGGATAATCCAATAAGTATCAGTCCAAAAATAATCCAGCAATTTTTTTGCAATAAATTAAACTGGTTTTTTAAAATAAGGAAAATATCCAGGAAAATAAAAAACAAAATTATTTGAGGTACAGTAACGGTTAGTATTAGCCATTTTGGATCACCGATGCCGTTTAATTTAAAAAAAGATTTTTTTTCATCCACTGATCACTCCATTTTAGAATAAGGTAAAAAAATAATAAAAACAGCGTAAAGAAGAATATACCTATTGTCTGATGAACAAAATAATCTGTGTTACTTAAAAATTTTATATTACTTATTACAGGTTCAAATTTAATAGAGAAAGATATACGAAATGAGTTGGCTATTATCGTAAATATGTATGCAAAAACAATATATGCAAATATTTTTATTATATAACCCGATAATTTTAGATCGTTTTTTAATGAGAAATATAAAGAAATAAAACCGGTCATAATAAATAAATTGATTCCAGAACACGTTCCGTTTATTATAATATTGCCGCTCATACTCATGTAGCCTGTATCATTGATAAAAATGAAATATAATCCTGTGAATAATTCTACTAAGAAAACCGTTGGAGCTAATAACCATAATAAATACGAATTATCCAGATGTGTATATGAGATTTTTAAAAGAACTAAAAATAGTAAAACAAGTATAGCTATTAAATATTTTATTATGGTTATTAGTTGTGTTTTGGAAATCATTTTATATATAAATTATTAATATATATTATTATTTCGAAAAATCCAGTCTTTTTAACTTCTTTGTCATTTAAAATTGAAAACCGGAATAAATTTTAAGGTTTTAAAGTTGAAAAC
>CAZHHK010000156.1:0-5334 GCA_964531405.1 uncultured Spirochaetales bacterium
ACTCAATTATTTTACTTTTTTTTATTTTTTTTACTTTACTTAATTACCATATTCTATAAATTAATTTTCTTACATAGTAAAATATAATGTATTTTTTAAAATATACTCTAAGGTTTAATATTTTTAGATTATCAGAAATTCCTGATTCGGATAATAAGGGATTCCCTTAAACTTTATTCTTTTCTATTCTGAATGTTCCATTCCACAGCAAATTTTATTAATTGATTAAAATTTTTCAGATTAAGCTTTTCTTTAATTTTGTTTTTATATGTCTCAATTGTTTTTACACCCAGGCTTGTTTTATCAGCAATTTCTTGAGTTGTCAAACCTTCACCCGTTAGTATTAGCACTTCAAGCTCTCTGTCACTCAAAGTATTTATCAGGTCAGTATTGTCTTTTCCAGATATTTTTGTTATCAACAATTGACTTGAGAGTTCTTCGCTTAAATATATTTTATTATCCAATACTGTATATATAGCCTTCAAAAGATCTTTGGTTAGTTTCTGCTTCATAATATAACCTTTTGCACCAGCTTTAATGCATCTTTCTGCATATAACGATTCGTCAAACATAGAAATAACGAGAATATTAAATTCACTGTTTATCTGGATCATATCTTTTATAAGCTCAAGACCGTTTGAATCTTTTAAGGATATATCAACGGTTATCAAATCAGGCTTTAATTTCTCCAAAAATGAAATTGCTTCAGGTCTGGAAGCCGCAATACCTACAACCTCAAGATCTTTCTGTTTGTTTATAAGCTCAGATAATCCTCTGCATACTATCGGATGATCTTCAACTATTAAAACTTTTTTCTTTAAATTCATAATTTAATCCCTCAATATAAAAGTTATAAATATAGTAGTACCTTTATCGATTTCAGATTTAATTTCACATTTACCGTTAATCAATTCTGCCCTGTAATAAATGCTTTTTAAACCTATACCAACTTTTATTTTTTCAATATCAAAACCTGTACCATTGTCTTTAATAATCAATTTGATTACATTTGCATCATTGGATAAAATAATCTCAATTGATTGTGCCTTGCCATGTTTTATAGCATTATTTACAGACTCCTGAATAATCCTGAAAACATTTATCTTAATAAATTCATTATTAATTCTTAAATCTAAATCACAACTTAATTTGCAATCAATATTATAAATCTTTTTTATATTCTTTGAATATTCCTCGAGAAATAATATAATATCGTTATTGTAAAGATCAATCGGATATAAACCTCTTGAGTAATATCGTGTCTTATCTATGGCATGAGTGAGTAAATTTTTTATATTGTCAATTGTTTCATTATTACTTAAATTATTTTCCTTTAAAAACTGCTCAAGCATTATTAACTGAAAAGAAATACCCGTTAAAACCTGCCCCAGATCATCATGTAGATCACGCCCAAGATTAAGTTTTTCTGATTCTGATATTTCCTGCAACAGCTTATTATACTCATTTCTTTCTTCAACCATTTTATAAAACCCGTTTAAAATTGTATATATCTCATCTGCTCCTTTATAATCAATCTCGTTAAGACTTTTATTCTCGCTGTAATCCCTCATTGCCTTTGACAATTTGACTATCGGCGTCGAAATAATTTTAGAAATCCTTAAAGAAATTATTAGAAAGATTAATGCAACAATCGATATTAATATTATATAAACCAAAAGTATTTTAAATATCTGATTGAATATGATTTTTTTTGGAATAATTATTACAACAAGCCAGTCAATGGCTTTTAAAAATTCTGAAATGGTATAAAATTTCTTATCACCGATTTTCACTTCGTTTATTCCCCACTTTCCCCGTAAAGCAAGTTTTACCGCCGGATAATTACTGTAATTTCTGTCATCTAACTTAATATTCTTTATATCTAAATCGGAGTGATATATCAAATATCCTTTATCAGATAAAATCAAAATCTGATAATCATACTCCAATGGCAGATGGATATTATCAATTATTCTTTCATAGGTAGTGGTTTTTATCTCACTAATAATGTAGCACTTTAAGTTGTTATTTATCAAAGGATGAACAATAAACAAATTATTATCATCAAGCAAAAAAACAGGAAAATAAGCAGATTTAATTAACCCAATATTCTGTCGAACAGCATCATTTGACTTATCAAAATTTCCTGTAGAATAAATTACATTTAACTTATCGTCATATATATAATAATTTTCTATATATTGATTATGATCTTTATAGAAATCAATTATTTTTTTATCATCTACAATATTAATAAAACCATCTTCAATAATATCATCACTTAAATTAATCAAATCATTATTGGCATTATTAATTACAGTTTCAATATTTGCTATAATGCCTGAATAATATATTTTTAATTTATCATTCTCTTTATCTAGCAGGGTCTTATAGATCAATGGCATAATCATCAGATACAGCAACAATGAAACGGCAATGTATATCAGTATTCCTATTAAAAATTTTGTCCTGATTTTTTTTATCTTAAACATAATTTATTTGACTTTAGGCAATCCAAACTTAATATAAATATTATCCCTGTCTACTGTCGGATTTTGCTTGCCCGATGTTATATCTGATACTGTTTTTTTCACTTCATTAACGAGATCATTTATTGAAATTACATTGTCGGTCATGTTGTTTTTTTCGGTCAACGCCTCAATTATTTTTTTTGTAAAAATCCCATTTTTTAATGCATCACTTTCATAAGAAAACTCTCCACCTTTACAGGAAGAAAAAACTATTGCACCGCTTCGTCTTACAAGATCATTGTTTATATATCTGTCATTATCCAAAAGATATGGTCTTTTTAATTCATTCCCTGTAGCAGTAATAATTTTCATTCCTCTAATAACTGCTCTTGCTTTTAATTCCTTTGATTTTGCCATCGCAATATATTGAGTTACATCATCATCATCCGCCTCTCCAGATCCGCAGGTATCCATTAAAAATAATTTATCTCTACAAGCAATTCCATGCAATAAATCTTCAATCAAATCAAAATTAGCACTAGTTTTAGACAGATTTTTAAGATCGGTATCATAAGTTAAAAAATAATAAGTAGCCTCTTCATCATTATCATGTAATCCATGCCCCGCAATAAACAATACAAATGTATCGTCTACTTTAGCATTATTCAAAAATGATTTTGCTTTCCGTATATTTTCAACAGTAACCTGATCATTGACAAATGTCTTAGTATAAACATTAGTATAGTAGCCTTTCATTTTTTTAAATAAATTTTCCATATCATAAGCATCTTTATCAGCAAACTCCAGATTTAATGATGTATCCTTATACTTTGATACTCCAAATCCTATATAATAAAGATCACCTTTGACTTTTTTATTATATTCAGCCATAGTCATAGCTCTAAAAGATTCGGCACCTTTATCATTGAGACAAGTTATCTCAATCTTGTTTGTCCCTGTATTAAGCTCGATTACTTCTTTTAATGTTTTATTCTTTCCATCAACTTTCCTGCCGTAAGCTCCAAATAACGGTACGTCATTTACATAAATATTATATGATTTCAAATTTGATTCAGCATCGTTTAAATTAAATTCTAATTCAAGAAATTTTTCTTTTATAGTCTTACTGTCTATAATCTTAACTTCAGGAATTTTAAGATCATCACTAAGGTTATTCTCATTAAGATTAAGTTTTTTAAGCCTTTTTTTATACTGATAATAATAATAATTTATTACCTCATCATCCTCTGTATCAAGCCTTTTTAAAATTATATCTGGCCTGTTAAATTTGGCTGCAAACTGATCAACACTGTATGCTTCAAGATCTTTAACCATTGCAACAAGCTTACCACCATTCTTAGAAGAATCCCAATAACCGTCTGGAGTATATGTAAGCCAATCATCTGCGCTATTCACCATCGATACCGTATAACCGGCTGTAACATTGACAATATTAACTATGCCATCAAGATTACCGCAGACTGCTAGTTTACCACCTGGTAAAATTCTAATCGAATATCCGGCTGATGATACTCCCTTAATATCATTCTTGATTTGATCATTAAAATCCCTCTGTCTGATTATAGGCAATGGATTTTTATTTGCATCAACATCGTAAGCATACTCTATAAACATTTTTTTCTCAAAATCGATATCGCTCGGACCACTCATAGTCCTATTTATATTTATCAAATAAACACCATTAAGATTACAAATTTTAATACCGTTATACGAAGTCCATCCAAATAACTTCCCGTCAGTACTAAAGCCTATATTAATATAAGTATCACTTCCCTGTACAGAAGCTAAAAGATTGCCATTTAAATTCCATATATTAATTAAACCATCATAAGCTGCACTTAAAATGTTTTTTCCATCGGGACTTAATACTATTTTAGCAATCATCTTTCCAGGCACATTATTATGTTCTGCTATCTTTCTCAAATAATTTCCATTAATATCCCATTCTTCGATACAATTGGAATACAAAGGAATAAATTTTGATATGTCAACTTTAAGTTTTGTGAAAATCTCATACAGATCAGAATGATCGGGGATCTCAAGAATCAACTTGTACTTATTATTGTTTTTATCAAGGACATAATTATTTTTAAGTTTATCCGCCTCAACTGAATTTAATTTGTTTATATACTTCTCAAAATCATCTTTATCTATCTCCAAAGGTAGTGTGGTGGTAATAGTATTGGAAGATCCAACATAAACCCTCATACCATCATTTGAAAAAGCAATGCCATTAATAATCCTATTTATTGCATCGCTTGTGACTCTGGCAGTAATTATTTTCCCAGTTGTTAAATCGCAAATCTTAAAATAAGTATAATTAGTAAATGCAAGATATTTATTATCATTACTGAATGCCATTTCACAATTATTTATATCCTCGCCGTTATCAATAATCATCAATAACTTTGCTTTATTACTCCAAATTTTTATAGTTTTATTCATTATGTTTGATGTAGCAAACATCGAACCATCTCTCGATAGCACAATCCTTGATACCGCTCCAGGATTTCCTGTTTGCAGTGTCATCTTAAATTTTGAATTAACCTGAGAATAACCCGGATTAATTATTATGAACAAAACAGCAAAAAATAAAATAATACTTCTAATATTATTAAGCATAAAAAGTCCTTATTAATTATCCATTTAACTAAGTATACTAAAAGATCTTTTAAAGTCAATATATTAAAAACATTAGTCAGAAATTCCTCTCATTCCATGAGAGCCGGATTTTTCTGGGACTCGCTCTGCTTGGACACCGGTTATTGCTGCGCTGTTATATAATCTAAAAATTTGATGGCGTAACAAACTCGTGACCTCTCATACATCAAAGCCATTATAG
>CAZHHK010000157.1:0-5322 GCA_964531405.1 uncultured Spirochaetales bacterium
ATTTTTATCGCAAATTAATTTAAAATGTATTAATATAAATTTTCGATAAGGGATGCTATGGCTAATTTATCAGCACATTTAATTAATAAATTTTATACAGATTATTCTTCTAGAGAAATTGCTTTTAATAAATCCGTTATAAGAATAACAGGACTTGAGCCTCAAAAAGTTTTTCTCAAAATTAAAGGTGAACAATGGTCTTGTGTCATTTACTCCTGTTCAATGAAATCCGCAAAAGTTATTGCAAATATGGATGCGCAAAGTTTTGAAGCAATAAATAAATCTAAAAATAATATTAATTTAAGATTGTCATTTTTACCTCCCGAACATAAAAATTCAATAGTTTTTTTTATACCAAGCCATGTTGATGGATATAGAAATTTTAATAGTAAAAATGCAAATACTCATTTATTGAGTTTAAGTTTTACTCAAAAACCTCCAGATGACCTTATCGAAATTTTAGGTAAGTTAATTTTAGAAAAAGATAATTTTGAAAAAAGAAAAGATGTTAGAATATCTTTGGATGGCAAAATAATATGGGATTTTGGTTTGTCAAGCAACAGATCTGTAGTAATTATTGATAATATAAAAAGACCAGCAATAATTAAAAATTTATCCGCCTCTGGTGCTCTTATCATCATGTCCTGTCACCCTAAATTTATAATGAATAAAAAAGCAGAAATAATTCTTCCTCTTATAAAAAATAATCTTAAATTAACAATAGAAGGTGAAATAGTAAGAAATGAAAATATAGAAGGAAGAAAAGATATTTTTGGTATAGGAATAAATTTCGATTTTGAAAAAATCCCTATGGAATATAAACAATTAATTAATAACTATCTGGATAAGCTAGAAGGAATCGCTAAACATAATAAATAATATCTGGTTTATCAATAAAAAATAATGATAATATTCTCCCATAACAAATTTTCTTGATAAAGATTAAAAATCATGTTATATATAAATTAACTTAATAAATTTACAGGATAATTTTATGTCAAGAAATATGATACATCAGTATGTGAAAGATTTAACCGGGGATAGATTGGTAAGCGGCTATGGACACTGCTACAGGGTTTATCATCTAGCAAGAGAATTGGATATTAAAGATTACGATGATGATATTCTATTTGCAGCTTGTTTTTTACATGATCTTGTAGCGAATGGTGCAGATGAAAATCTAATTTATGAACAATCGGCAATGAAGGCAGAACAGTTGATGCATGAAGTTGGTTTCCCTCCTGAAAAAATCGATAAAGTTGTAGAATGCATCAGAACCCATCATTTAAACAATCCGACTTTAATTGAAGCTCAATTATTGCATGATGCCAATCTATTAGATAGCCTTGGTGCCATTGGTATTATAAGATTATCAATAGGTGCATTCTTCTGGTATCATCTTAAAAATTTAAGAGAAGTCCTTGACTTAATTAAATCATTCAGGAAAAAGTCAGAAACATTAATTTTTCCTAAATCCAAAGAATTGGCTAAAATAAAAGTAGATTTTATGGATAAACTAATTGAAGAAATGGATAAGGAACAGCATCTTTAGAATTATTTTTTATTTAAATGATTCTTATCGGAGTTTCCGCAAATGCAAGAAATAAATAAACTCAATGAAATATTAATTAATAATACAAAAAAAGCACTGATTAAAAATTCTTTTGATGTTTTGTATTTAGAAAAAAAGGAAGATGTCGTTATAGAATTAAAAAAGATTATAAAAAAAGATTCTATAATAGGCTTTGGCGGATCAAGAACATTGGAAGAAATCAGTTTTTTTAATGAATTTAATAAAAATAATTATCCAAATTTTCTGGACAGGAATGATAAATCATTATCAAGTCAAGAAAAACATGAACTGCATATCAAAGCATTAAGTGCTGATTTTTATATTTGTTCGGCAAACGGCATAAGTCAGTCTGGAGAGCTAGTTTTAATTGACAAAAACGGAAACAGAAATGCCGCTATAACTTTTGGACCTAAAAAAAGGATTGTCATTGCTGGAGTTAACAAAATAGAAGCAGACCTTAATTCGGCATTATTGAGAGCTCAAAATAAGGCAAGCGTACTTAATAATATAAGATTCGACACAAAAAATCCATGCACTGTTTCTGGAGAATGCATGGATTGCGACAGCAAAAACAGGCTTTGCAGTATTACGACGATTGTTCACAGGTGCTGTCCAGAAAAATCGATTTTAGTAATATTAATTGGTGAAAACTTAGGTTTTTAAATCTTTTAAAAAATAGTTATAATTTTTCTCATTTATAACAGTTGTCTCATCTCCATGACCAGGAAGCAATTTATAATCTTCGTCTATTAATGCTAATATCTTTTTTATTGAGGTCATTTGAGTATTATAATCTCCACCCGGAAGATCTGTCCTGCCTATACTGCCTTCAAATATTGTATCACCGGTAAACACAGTTTTTAATTCTCTTAAAATAAACATCAATGAATCAGGAGAATGCCCAGGGCTTTCAAATACCTCAATTTTATGATCATAAAAATCAATTACGTCATAATCATTTAAAATTTCAGCATTATCCAAATTTAAATTTTTATAATTTTCTAAAACGAATGGGGGAAAAATCAATAATAGCTTTTTATCAGGATTTTTTAAAAAATCATACCCTTTTCTAGATAATCCAAGTCCAAAACTATAATTTTTTTGAAATTCTGAAAGTCTTTCAAGATGGTCAAAATGAATATGCGTTAATAAAATTTTATGAATAAAATATTTTTTATCTCTAATTATTTTTTCTACTTCAGGAACAAAATCTATTAAAATCACATGATTATTCTCTTCAATTATATAACAATTTGCAAATATACTTCCGCCTACTACTTTCGTTATATTAAGCATTAAAATTTTCTCTCCGAATCCAATAATATAGTAACTGGACCATCATTAATCAAATTAACATTCATCATAGACGCAAAAATTCCGGTCTTAATTCTTTCTTTATCATATTTTTGTCTTAGTTTTTCCAAAAAATCGTTATAAATACCTATTGCTTTCTCACCGTTTGCTGCATCAGAATAAGAGGGTCTTCTGCCTTTTCTTGCATCACCGTATAACGTAAACTGGGATACTATCAACAATTCTCCATTAACACTATTTATATTTTCATTCATCTTACCGTTTTTATCATTAAAAATTCTTAAATTTAATATTTTGTCAATAATGTAATCAATATCTTCTTCTTTATCATTCTTAGAAATCCCAAGTAAAACTAAAAATCCACGACCTATTGAAGAATAAATTTTATTATTAATTACAACCGATGATTCTTTAACCCTCTGTATAACTGCACGCATCCTTTAATTATTTCTCCATTAATGACTATAACGAATTGTTTTTAATGATAAAATGGCCTTCAATAGTTGTATTATTTCCATCAAATAAAATTCTTCCAAATACTTTGACTGTATCATTATTTTTAACTATTATTGCTTTTTTAAAAATTACAGGAATCACTCCTTTGATCAATCCTGCTTTTTCATCTCCTATAATCAAATTAAATGTGATTTTATCTTTTTCAATGTTAAGATTTACGATTCTCCCTGCCCATGTAATATAAATTTTATTAAAAACTGCCTGATCTTTTAAATAATCTTCTAGTGAAATTTTATTTTTAAACTGCGCATAATCAGGCTCATCAATAAAGCTTTCAAGCATCTCAGTCTTAAATTTGACCTCTTTACTTGCATTAGATAATTTTATCTGATTAATTCCGATTTGTGCGTCGACTATATTTTTATTTATTATATCTATTTTAATTTTTTCAAATTTACTCTTTATTTCTCTCTCGTTATAAGAATACTTGACGTTATTCTCTTTAGGTTTTTCTAATATATTCGTATTAAAATCAGGCAAAAATATATTATTCAATGGCTTTTCTTTAGCAAAATTAACTTTAACTATTTCATTAATTTTTATATAACCATAATATCCAGCTAAACATATTAATGACAAAATTATTAATGACAAAATTATTTTTAATATTAGTTTAATAGGTAATAAATAAGGCTCTTTTGGAATTAATTTCTCGAAATAGTCATCAGACATTAAATTTACTTCTCTGCCCAGATCTCTTATATAATCAAGTGCTTTTTTGGCAATGCCGTTAAATTTATTTTTTTCTAAAGACATACACCATGACTGGATTGCTTTATCTTTATCATTATGACGGGCATAAATATAAGCCAGATAATTATAATCTTTTGAACTGCATTTTTTTTTCTCATGAAGAATCTCAAAACACATCTGAGAATGTCTATAATTTTTTGTATAAAACGATGCATATCCCTGATATTTTAAATCTTTAACTTTAGAATCATTAATACGGGCATATTTTTCCAATGAAGTAAGATATAATAACTTTTTATAATCTCTAGAATGAAAGACAAAAAATAATCTTAAACTTTTAAAGATATTCAACCTTTTATCCGTTCTAGATATTCACCTGTCCTAGTATCTATTTTTAATAGATCACCATCATTAATAAATAAAGGCACCTGTAATTTATAACCTGTTTCTACTTCAACATATTTTGTCGCTTTAGTAGCCGTATCGCCTTTTACACCTGCTTCGGCATGTGTAACTTTCAAAATAACAAAATTAGGAATATTTATAGAAATTACCTTGCCATCTAAAATATTTACCGATAATTCTCCATTTGGAACAATAAATTTATCAACATCCTCACATAATTCATTTTCTACATGATACTGCTCAAATGTTTCATTATCCATAAAAATATAATGATTTTGTTCTTTATAAGAATATGTTACATTTTTTTCAAAAACTTCAGCATTATCAATTTTTTCACCTGATCTGAAGTTATAATCTTTTGCATTACCTGTTTTCTGGCTTCTTGCTCTAATTTTAACAAAAGCACTGCCTTTGCCAGGAGTAACATGCTGCATAGATAATACAGTCCATAAATCGCCTTCAAATCTGAAAGCCATACCTTTTCTAATATCTTGAACATTAATCATAAATTAAACCTTCCATAATTAATATACTTAAAAGTTTTAGTCTATTTTTATATTTTATTAGATATAATTACATTATTCTTTTAAGGTTTTATACTGACAATTAAATCAATTGTCAGTATAAAATATTTTTTGATAAAATATAATAAAATAGTCAGGCCTCACGAATTATTAGTACTGTTTGGCTCAAAGCTTTCACTTTTTATACCAACAGCCTATCAACGTCCTCATCTTGAACGATTCTTTAGAGGGAATAAATCCCTGGGGATACCTCATCTTAAGGTGGGCTTCCCGCTTAGATGCTTTCAGCGGTTATCC
>CAZHHK010000158.1:0-5250 GCA_964531405.1 uncultured Spirochaetales bacterium
ATATTTATAATAGCGAAGCAAGCTTCGGGGAATTAGACCCGAAGAGATTAAATTTCTAGTATCAAAACTTAATTTATGTAATAAAATTTGATATGCAGGCAGCTTAAATTTTACAAAATAAAACCCGATAATAATAAGAATGATTAATTTAACTATTGAAATTTCTTTAATTTAAGGAGATTATTAATGCGTGGGGATATCTTATTTCAAAATGTTTTTGTTTTATTCATCCTTGCCATAATACTGGAATCATCGGTTATGGCAATTTTAACAATAACGGCATTAAAGAAGTTTAGCGAAAGCGATATAGGCAAGACAATTCGAGATGTAGTGATATTGCTTCTTGCCTTATTTGTCTGCTGGAAGGTAAGATTGATTACTTTATTCGGTGGTACAGGGATAAATGTCCCGGCATGGTTTGATACGATTATAAGCGGTCTGGTTGTAAGCCGTATTGCTAATTTAATCAGGGACCTTGTGGAAAGGATCAAAGAAAATTCATAATAAATTTAACCGACAGGGAAAAACATCCTGACTAATTGAAATGAAATAAATAATAGGATAAATCAAAATGTATGAGTGTTGTTTGAGGAGAAAAATTTGAAAAAAGTAATAATTATTCTTTTTTTATTGATGTTTTTTCATGTTATATTAAATGGAGAGCAGTATTTCAATAAAAGTTTTGGTTATTATCTTGATATTCCTGAAGGCTGGTCTGTCAAGGATGACACTAATGATGCAATGGTGTCATTCAGTGATGAGTCTGGCGGCGTCCTTCTGCAGGTTTATGTCTTCAAGGCGGATGTATTTTCAACCGTTGATGATATAAGAAATTATATTAAAGCTAGTTTTAAAGCAGAGGGAGACGAAGACAGATTTAAATATCAGGGTGATGATTCCATTATTTCAGATCTTACATTTTCTAACGGCAGATTAAATCTTAGAGGCTATTTTATTTTCATTAAATCCAGGGAATATAATTATGTTATCTGCGCCTATTCAACTGTTGAAACTTATAAAATCTACCACGAATTCTTATTATCATCTATAGATTCTTTTTCCATAGATAAAAAAGCTCTTTTATACGCAGGTCCTATAAATCAATATTATTATATTTCAGCGAATAAAAAAATAGATACAGATATTTTGATAGATAATAAAAAAATTAAATTTTCCACGGATGAAAAAGAAATCGAGTCAACGGAAGTGCTCATAGACAGAGAATCAAAAGTACTTGCGAATTACAGTAACAAGGAAAACAGATATAAGGCGTGGTCAAGATATTATAAAATGATTTACAGGGATAACTATCAGAGAATCGCAAGATTTACAGATTTATTGAAGAAGGAACTAAAAATCGATTCTTTTAAAAAAGAAGATGTCTGCAAAATGCTTGTATCATGGGTTCAAGAATTTAAATTCAGCAGGGATAAAGAGAGCAATGATCTTTTATCTCCTTTGGAAGCACTTTTTACTTTATCTGGAGACTGTGATTCCAAAGCTTTGCTTTTATGCATAATATTTAATCAATTAAATATTGATGCAGTGATGGTTGTATCCGAGGTTTACAGCCATGCAGGTATAATTTTAAACATCAATGCAAGCGGGGCAAGTTTTAATTATAAAGGTAAGCCTTATTATTATGCCGAGCTTAATGCAAAGGTTGAAATTGGCAGGATCAATCAAAAAATGGCTGATGAATCAAACTGGATGGCAATTAATTTTACTAATTAAAAAAGCTTGATTACTCAAAAGTATTAATGTTATAAATATCTAAAATCAATTTATATTAAAGAGCATTCTATATTAACCGCTGAACACTCAATTAATTATTGATTTTTTTCGGCGGAGAGACGAATTATAAAAAAATTTGAAAAATATTTTATTAAAGTATTTGAGGATTAATAAAATTGGGTATCAGTAGACTTAAAAGGCTTATAACGGAGGATCTTTCAAGGGCTTTTGACACAAATGAATTTAAAAAATTTTGTTCCATGATACAGCCCGATATAGATTTTTATAAGCTTACAGGCTATCCTCTTCATTTAAACATTCCTATTAAAGACATTGCAAAGCAAACTGTCGAATATTTTCATAAGACCAATAAGATAATACCTCTTCTGGATGCTATGGTACATACCTCGCAAATCGGATTTAAGGGAGAAAAAGTAGTTTTTAATAACATTAAAGCAATAATTTTTGAAATGAAAGAATGTGGTTTTGAGTATAATTCTAGATTGAATAAGATTGTAATGATTGATGATCATGGAAAAAGGAATGATTGGGGATATCTTACCGAAGGAGTTTTTTATAATTTTTGTTTTGTTTCAATTGATATTTGCGGCAATTCTAACTTTGTAAGAAAATACGACAGCGATTCGATTCATACGACATATCTTAATTTTAAAAAACTCGTGCAAAATTGTGTAGAAAAAAGGAATGGAAGGATATGGTCTTGGGAGGGCGATGGAGGTCTTGCTGTCTTTCATATTGAAGATTTTGTTAACAAGGCTATTTTTACAGCTATTGAAATACTTGCCAGTATGCCTATTTTCAATTTAACAAGCAATTATCTTGACGATGATATAACAATAAGGATTGGCATAAATGCAGGACAAGCGGAATACAATAAAAATCTACAAATGATAAATTCTGAAGCAATAGCAGATGCAAGAAAAATTGAGAAGCATCATACATTGCCTATGACCATATCTGTTAATCATCATGTTGTACAAAATGTCGATGTTTCAATCAGAAATTATTTTACTTTTGAAAATATCAATGGTAGAGATGTTTATCAGCTAAAACTACCTCTTCTGGGAGCAAAATTTGAATAAAGTAATAGAACTCGATGTTTATCATTTAAAAAAATCAAATATTAAAACAGCCATCAGGAAAATGTTTGGAACAAAGAATAATATCGTTGTAAATTTTATAGATCAATCTAGTTTCGAGGCAACTAAAAATCGAAGGCAGGAAGTGATTCTTTTTGAAGAGGATTCATTTTTAAATAGTATCGATCAATATGAAAAGATAATAAAATGTTATAAAAAAAAACCAGCCTCAATAATATTAAGTACAAATAGTGATATTTATAATGTAGTAAGGTGGATGCGTAAGGGTGCAAGTGATTATTTATTAAAAGAATCCTTTAATAAAACTATCCTGGTTAATTCAATCTTAAGCTCGGTTGCTTTCATGAATATGGGAAGCACAAATACTGTCAACTTGAAAGAAAAAAAGTATGAGCCTTTGCAGATTCCTAAAAATGTAAATTGGGATAAACTATCAAATAATAAAAATTACGACCTGGCACTCATAATGTTTGAACTCGTAATTAGCGAAAAATATAAATCAAGATATACCAAATCAACTATCGAAATGATCTGCAATCAAATAAAAAAAGAAGTAGATAATATTGTGAGATTTTTTGGAGGCAAACTCTGGTACTGGATAAATAATTTTGGGGTTTTTGTTTTTCATTTTGGTAACAGAGTTGATTGCGCCGCTCTGGCAGCAATTACGGTTTATAATAATTTTTTTAAGATTTGTATCGAAAAGTTAAAATTAAAAGAGGTTATTGATTTTAAAATTGGCATTAACAGTGGTTATGGTATTTTTCATAACTCAAATACCGAAACCATAACAAGCGATTTGATAAATTCTCTTTCTCATCTTACAAAGAAACACACGAAAATATTCTGTTTGAATATAACAGATAATGCTTATAAAGATTTAAACGCAAGACTAAAGAAGCATTTTCGATATACGGACAAATTCGATGGCAAAAAAATATATAAATATGAATATTTCGACTATTAAATATGACTTATTACTATGTAAAAAAAGCAAGCGATGCAAAGATAATATAATACCACGCTTTACACAAGATATTGCAATAGATGTTTATTATACCAATTTCCTGTAAAAATTAAAACTTTCGGATTTGTCGGATTTTATCATTTTGATGCTAGTTTGTTTTTTAATGAAGTGGAAGTATTATTGACAATGGAATTATAAAAATTAGGTTCATTCATTTTAATAAGATAGTATCAATGAAGTCTCTATACTTTCTTGATTTAAGCAGAGCTTTAATTATTTCTTTATCCTGTACAATTTTTGAAATTTGGGTAAGCGTTAATAAATGTTTTTCGGAGGGCTGGGATTTGGAAGCCATTATTATAATCACAATATCGGGATTTACTGCTAAACCATTTAACTTAAATTTATTACGATTAATAGCAAAAAAGATTTTTGCCTCTTTTAAAGTGTCAAAATGCTCGTGTATTAAAACAATATTTTGCGATAATTGTATGGCTTCTTTTTCAGCGGCAAGAATTAACTTTTTAATATATTGCTCTTTATAAGCCGATTTTTTAAATTTGTTGTTAATAATGTGTATTAATGCATCATTGATATCATTTTTTTTAAAGTTGAAATAAAAATCATCCTTATCCATTTTTAAAAGCAAGTCATGATAATTTTGCAAATCCGATTTATAATTTACTTCTTCATATTTTCCTGTTTCGGGGTATATGATAAGCATGTTTGTATCGGGAAAACAAGATACAACTTTATCTGGTATTTTATTTAAAACAGGCTGCCATGAAATTTGTCCGTCTCTGGGCGTTACCATAATAAAAATGTCATTTGGTCCGAGTTTTAATTCGTTGTTTAAATTATTATAAAACTGTCTGATATTTTCGTACGGATTGATTATTATATCATTGTTTAATTTGTTTTTTGTAAGCAGTTCTTTAAAGTAAATACTATTATTTTTATTACTTATTAAATAAATTTTAGTAGTTAATTGTATGGCTAATTTAGAGATTAATTCCGTAATTTTATATAAACTGCAATGTTTTTCAATTAATTCAGGCAGAACAATTATTATTTTGTTACATATATTAATTGAATTTGATATTTTAGTCAATATTATCATTTGTTTTGTTTTTTTTATGATTTGATCCGTTATCGAACCAAAAAAAGTTTTATTGAAAGAGAGAAATTTGAGTTTATTCCATGCCATTACAATTGTTGATATTCTTAACTCAACGGAAGCTTTAGCAACACCATCAGCAACATTAGTATCAACCTTGATAACAGGTACAACCGGTATATTTAACGCTGATATTTTATTCACGGGAGATGCCAGTTTTTTTTCGGCGAATAATATATTGTCATCCAGTTCGGGATTCTCATAAACTATATGCAGGGGATAGATTGGATCGCCGGATTTTTTATTTCTTA
>CAZHHK010000159.1:0-5202 GCA_964531405.1 uncultured Spirochaetales bacterium
AGAACACTGGCAGTGTTTTCATAATTTTTTCATAAAATTTTTGACACTACCAATTCTTCTATATTATATTTAATTTATTATGTCAAAAGTTTCATGATTATTGAAACTTTGTTTACAAAAATTATTATAATTGAAATACTTTAAGGAATATCTAATATTTAAAATGCAATAATCAAACGGATGGGAATAAATTTGAATATAAAAACAATTAAAGAGATCCGCCCGACCGCTAAACTGAGAAAACTGAATAAAAACGATCTTAATAATATTCTCAATTTAGCGGTCGGGCGGTTATATAAATTTTATATAAATATTATTTTAAAAGCTTCTTTGCTTTCTCATCATCAACATCTGTTATAAATGGAATTCCAGTTTCTTTCTCTGTTTCCCTGTTTGCAGAGTAAATATCATTTCTTGATATTTCTTTTACACTGAATTTTCTTGCACCTGCCAGAAGCTGTTGTAATCCTGCAGCAAGTTTGTCAGCCAGTGTCCACGAAGCTATTGCGCCGAACGGGATATTTTTCATTTCATCCTTGCCTACTTTTTTCTGGACATCATAGTAGCCTGCGAATATTTCTTCAGGATTAGAGCCGATATCAGTAACAGTTTTTGGAAGACTGTCCCATTTGCCGTTTACAATATCTTTTGATGATGGATCTTTAACTCCTTGAATATTTGAGCCAAGATATCCTGGTATCATCAAAGCTCGGCCCATACAAACGAGTTTTGTGAATGGAGCACCTAAAGCGAGAGCCTTGAAGATATGATCTTCTTTTGCAAGTCCACCCGCAAAAGCCATATCAACAACTTTCTGTTTTTTGCTTAAAATTTGTGCATATTCATAAGCTTTTGCATGAAGCAGTAAATTTGGTACACCCCAGCTTTCCATCATGTTCCATGGACTCATACCTGTACCGCCGCCTGAGCCATCGATTGTCAACAGATCAAGCTCAGCATCACTAGCATATTTAATTGACATAGCAAGAGGCTCCATGCCGTATGAACCAGTCTTTAATGAGATTCGTTTGAATCCTAATTTTCTTAGATATTCAACGGATTTCATGAATGATTCTCTAACTTTTGCTTCGCTGTCGAGGTCAGTATAGCCCAATCTTGAATGTCGTGCTATTGATCTTATAGCGCCTTTTTTGAATGCTTCCTGTACTTCAGGTTTTGTAGGATCCGGGTCTACTATGTATCCTCTTTCCTTTAAGAAAATAGCATAATCAAGACTATTAACCTGGATTTCACCTCCAATACATTTTGCACCCTGTCCCCATTTTAATTCTATTATAACTTTATCACCGTATTTTTCAATTATATATTCTGCTACACCATTTCTTGTATCTTCAACATTCATCTGTACAATTATTGCACCATATCCGTCATAGTATCTTAAGAATTTTTCTATACGTCTTTCAAGCTCTGGTGCTTTTGTTATTTTACCATTTTTGATTTCTGAATTTTTATCTACTCCAACAACATTTTCACCAATTACTATAGGATAGCCAACTAAAGCTGCTCCTATGGCAAATGAATCCCAGTATCTTGCGGCAACGAATGTTGAGCCTAAGGCTCCTGTCATGATTGGGATTCTTGATTTTGTTTTGATTTTTGTACCGAATTCGGTTTCTATAGAAACATTAGGGAACACACAATCATCTGCTGAGTTTGATAAACCCTTTTGTATTCCTTTCGCACCGTATAAATAACCTTGTATTCTAAGGTTATTATAGCTTACTCCGACATGATTAACCCTTGAACTTCCAGCAGTAATCCATCCGAAGTCTCTTGGATATAAAAGTTTCCTGCCTATCATACTTGATAACCATGTTTCACATTTTCCCTGACAATCTGCTCTGCATAAGGTGCAGAGACTTGATTCGCATGCATTGCCCCTGTTAACAGTGCCCAATGCATCGTTGTTTTTTGGATACTCTAACATATATTAATAAAACCTCCATAAATTTAATGCTTTATCTTATAAGCAATGCTTATGCCATTTTGAATGAATATTTTAAAATTAGGCTTAACTTATGGAATTACCGATAGTTAGATATAATTTTTATAAAATTATTAAGAATTGTATTGCATAAATTTTAAACATATAATAAAATATTGACTAATTTTTAATCATTTTATTTAATAAGGCAATTTAGTGATAGAAACATTAAAAAATTATGAGCAGGAAATAAAAAAATTAAAATTAATTCAGGATAATTTTATTACATTTAACAGTATTGAGAATTTTGAGGAATTATTAAATATTTTATTGGACAAATCGATTAATATTTCTAAAGCCGATTTGGGATATATTATATTAAAATCGTCAGAAAATGAACCATATAAAATATCAATGATAAAATCAAAAATTCTGTATTTTGATAATGTACTTGCATTATCGGACTCCTGTAGTATATTGATAGATTCTATAATAAGTAATCCAAATCCTAAGTTTATACTCGATGATTTAATATTTTTGATAAATCATAAAATAAATTCATGTGCCCAGATGATATTTCCTTTAAATATTAATAATAAGATTAAGGGATTAATGTGTCTTGAGACAGCGGAAAAAAATTTATTCAATGAAGATAATTTTGAAATATTAAGCCTTTTTACCGTCCAAGCTATACAGCATCTTGATAAGATAAAAATGCGTATGGAAATGGAAAGAAAAATAAAATTGAAGAATGTATTGATAAATATTACGAATAATATTGAGAAAGTTTTTGTTTTAAAAGATGTATTTAATGTGGTAATGGAAAATCTGGCTGATAAATTTGGTATTATCCGCGGAATGCTTGTGCTTTTTGACAAAGAGGATATAAATAGGTTATCGGTTGTTTCAGCATATAACCTTACAGAAGAAGAGATGTCAAGAGGGATATACAGAGTTGGAGAGGGTATTGTGGGGCGTGTTGTTGAAAATGGCAAACCTATTTCGGTGCCTGATATAAATAAAGATTCGATTTTTTTAAACAAGATGAAAATAAAACGCGATAAAAACTTGGCTGTGTCATTTATTGCAGTACCAATAAAAATTTCTGGTATAGTTGTTGGGGTGCTTGCAATCGAGAAACTTTTTGAATCAATTGAGATCCTTAAAGACGAGGAAGACATGCTTTATCTTATAAGTGGTATAATTGCAAATAAGGTAAAGATTTACCAGAAGATGTCTGAAGAAAAAAGTTTCCTTTTAAATGAGAATATTAATTTAAAGAAAGAACTTTATAAGAATTATGGAATCGACAATATTATAGGCAAGAATAAAAAAATGGAGGATATTTTTGAGCTAATTAAACTCGTGGCAGATTCCAGTTCTTCAATAATGATACTGGGTCAAAGCGGCACAGGCAAGGAGATGGTTGCAAAAGCCTTACATTTTAACAGTAATAGGCGTTATGCGCCATTTATCAGTATAAACTGTGCAGCGATACCAGAAAACCTTCTTGAATCAGAGCTGTTTGGTTATAAAAAAGGGGCTTTTACAGGCGCAAACGCTGATAAAAAGGGTAAGTTTTTACTTGCTGACGGTGGTACATTATTTCTTGATGAAATAGGCGAAATGTCGCTTTACCTGCAGGCAAAATTATTAAGAGCGATACAGGATAAAGTAATCGAACCCATAGGCAGTGAGTTTAATATTGAAATCGATATAAGGATAATTTCTGCAACAAACAAGGATCCAAAAGAATTAATTAAATCTGGAAAGTTACGAGAAGATCTTTATTATCGACTAAATGTTGTTGAGATAAAATTGCCTGCTTTAAAAGAAAGAAAGGATGATATTCCTCTGTTGACTCAACATTTTATTGAGAAGTATTCGAAAGCCAATAACAAAAAAATAAAGCGCATAAGCCATGAGGCGTTACGGCTTTTATATTCATATCACTGGCCTGGCAACGTGCGTGAACTTGAAAATATAATAGAACGTGCAGTATTACTATCAAAAGGCAGTGTGATAGAAATTGCTGATCTTCCTCCTTTTATTGTTGAAGCTGGAGAGCATGTCTCTGAAGAGATTTATGTGCGTAGATGGATTGAAAATTTCATAGCAAACGAGAAAAATACCGGAAATATTTATGATTCTTTCATGAATATAATTGAAAAAGAATTCTTAATAAAATCTCTTCTTCACAACAATAGGAATAAGATAAAAACATCATCTTTTCTTGGCATTAATCGTAATACATTAAGAGCAAAGATGAAAAAGTATAATATAAATATCATTTAATGCACTTAAAATCCTCAGTTATATGCTCTATATATATTTTCTCATTTGTATAAGGATGAATGAATTTATAGCCGTAGCATAACAGCATCAGTTTATCATCACGTGTATAGCAATCGCCGTAAAGACAATCACCTGTTATATGAGTTAAGTGTTTTTTAAAATGTTTTCTGATCTGATGTGTCCTTCCTGTCATCGGATAAACAAAAAAATAAAAATGCTCGCTTATCTCTTTTATAAATTTTATATATGTAAAGGCTTTATATGATTTTCCTTTCCATTGAAGTGTGTCTTTAATTCGAAATGACTCTTTTTGAAGATTAAATTTATCGGTTACACAAAGATAAAATTTTTTAATTTTTCTATTTTTAAACATTTTATGAAGCACGATTTCAGTATGTTTATTTTTTGCAAAGAATACCAGTCCGCCGGTTGGTTTATCGAGCCTGTTTATTGTATAAACAGGGTAATCTATTTTTTTGTTATTCAAATATTTTTGCACTCCGTGAGTCAAACAATCGATATCGGAAAATGGAGTGGGGCAGGTGTTAACTCCGTGTTCCTTGAAAACTATCATCATATCTTCATCTTCGTATTTTATATCTTCAGGATTCAAAGTGAATTCATTAATGGGATATCGAGGATAAACAACAAATATAGTCTCATTTTTTAAAATAATACTTTCATTTTTTAATCTTTTGTTACGCTCTTCATTCCATACGCTTCCCTGAATGATTAATTTTTTTGCTTCTGTTTCACCGATTTTAAGTTTATCTATAATTGTTTTAATTATTGGAGTCGGAGTATTTTCAATTTTAATGGTATATAATTTCATTATTATACTATACAACAAATTATAATGAAAAAGAATATAAATTTATACCGCCCCTCTCAGACGATTATTGATTATTAAGAGTGCGTCCCAAAATAGTTGAATAATATGATTTATTAATGTATAATTTCTC
>CAZHHK010000160.1:0-5121 GCA_964531405.1 uncultured Spirochaetales bacterium
GGAAAGCTTTTTAATTTTTAGACCTTAGGTCACGTATTTGTTACGCTATCAATTTATTTACCGTGATAAAAATTCGATTGACGAATAAAAAGCAATATATTTTAATTGATCTAATTTTAAGCAGTGCTAGTTTTTTCTATTTGCTCTATTTCTTCGGCGAGTAATATCTTATCAATATTAAAAATCATTGCCATATTGTCTCTTATTTTTGCTATGCCTTGAATATATTGGCTTTTTAATTTTAATCCGACTTTGGGAGCTTCTTCAATATTTGAATCAGGTATATCTATTACCTCATGAACCGAATCTACAGTAATACCTATACTGAAAATATCTTTTTCGCCATTAATGTCAACTATTATTATAATTGTCCTGTCATTAAATTCGTTTTCTTCTATGCCAAGTTTTAATCTCATATCAACTATAGGTATTATTTTCCCTCTGAGATTGATTACTCCTTTTAAATATTTTTGCGAATCTCTTATTGGGGTAATCTGTTCATATCTTATAATTTCTTTTACATTGATTATCGGTATAGCATAATATTCAGTCATAATTGAGAAGATTAAATATTTATTTATTGACTCCATATTTTACCTCAATTTAATATTAATATTTATTAAAAATCACTAAAATCTTCCATAGGTATTTTATCTTCAGGCTTCTGAGATTCTTTGCTTGTTTTATCAATTATTTGTTTCTGTTTTACTACATCAATCTTGTTATCTGTATTTTTTTTTCTGCTTTTAATTTCTTTTTGCTCAATTTTCCCTTTTACAAGTAAATTTAAGAGATCGACTATATTGTTTAAATTTTCTGCTTGAGTTAATAATTCTTCACTTGCCGCAGCATTTTCCTCAGCACTGGAAGCTGTTTGTTGTACTACAGTATTTGTCTGGGTTACTGCTTGAGTAATTTGATTGATGCCTTTCATTTGTTCTTTACTTGCCATATTGACTTCATTTAATAAGGATGAGACTTTTTCGGATTTTTCAACGAGTTTAAGCTGTACTTCTAAAACAATGTTTCCCAGGCTTTCACCTTTTGCTACACTATTGATTGCCTTTTCAATCAATTCTGCCGTTTCTTTTGCGGCTTCGGCACTTTTTTGAGCCAGTGTTTTTACCTGATCGGCAACTACCGCAAAACCCCTTCCGGCATCTCCCGCTCTTGCGGCTTCTACAGCGGCATTTAAAGCCAGTATGTTGGTTTGAAAAGCTATATCATCTATAACCTTTATAATTTTAACAACTTTTTTGCTATTCTCATTAATTTCAAGTAAAGCATTTTTTAATTGAGTTGTCTTATCCGAAACATCTTTTACACTATCATTGGTTTCTCTCATCATTAATTCACTTTGATTAATGTTTTTGGTGTTAGATTCGATAACTGATTGTAGTTCTTCAAGAGAAGATGTGATCTCTTCAATGCTTGAGGCAAGCTCCGATGATCCGCTTGATAGCTCCTGACTGGACGATGAAATTTGATATGATGCTGATTCAAGATTATTTGCAGAGCCTCCAAGATCATTGGTTACTTTACCAACAGGTTTTGCAACGAAAAAAACTATAGTAAGCATCAAAACGATAATCAAGATTATCAAGGAGCATATACTGATTATAAGTATTTGGTTTCTTAGGCTATTTGACAGACTCATTAAGTCCTCTTCATATATAGTAGAAGAGATATACCATGGAAGAATTTCCAGTTTTTGATATGCCATATATTTAAATTTTTTGTCGACTTCCCAGTAATACTTGAAAAACCCACTTTTCTCATTAGAGTTTACAATTTTTTGCTGAAAGTCGTATTTTGAAAAATCCGTTAAAATTAATTCTTTTCTTGGATGAGCTATTACAGTGCCATCTAGTCCCGCCATATATGCATATCCATCCTTGCCGAATTTTTTATTTTTTATGTAATTGTCAGAAAATTTTGTCAAATCTATAACGACTATATATACTCCTATTAGATTATTGCCATTAAAAATATTAGAAGATATAGTTATTATCGGATTGCCTGATAATGGAGATTTATAAGCTTTTTTATCGATATGAGTAGCATTTTTATTGGCCATCAGATCATTCCAAAATTGATAGTTGGATACATCGGAGCCTTTCAAATTTTCATGAGGGTATGCAGCAAGAATTTTTTTATTCTTATCAGCAACGATTATATTCTCAAAAAATGATTCGGATTCATAAGATTTTTTAAGCAATAAATTTATTTTTTCGCTGTTGTTTTCTGTTATATTATCAATAAGTGTATTTGAGTCTGCTAGTAGTGACACTCTTCTTGAAATACCACTTATTATTTGCTCGATAAATTCTTCAAATTGATTTGAAGCCTGTATTGTATTATGCTTTTCACGTTCAAAAACGCCTTTGCTGATCTGGGAAGTAAGGACAAAAAGCATGAAAGAGAAGATAATTATAAATATTACAGAAATTATTAATATAATTTTTCCAGCCAAACTTAATTTTTTCTTTTTTGTCATAGCAAGACTCCTTAATTTATTTATAGTAAAAGCCCTTAAGCTTTATTTTTTTAAAATCATTTCAATAACTTTTGAAAATTTTTCACCATCAAAAGGTTTTATAACCCATCCTGTTGCTCCAAGCTCTTTTGCCTGCGCCATTTTTGATTTATCAGTTTCTGTGGTTAACATTATTACAGGCTTAGAGGGATCAATTTTTTTAATCTCACCAAGTAAGGTTAATCCGTCCATTCTAGGCATATTAACGTCAAGAATATATAATTCTATTTTATCTTTCATGGACTTTATTTTTTCCAGTGCATCAACACCGTCAAAAGCTTCAAAGGTCTCGTTATAACCGTATAATGACAGGGCTTTTTTAATAACATCCCTGCCGATCTCAGAATCATCGACTATTAAAATCATTTTATAAACCTCCATCTAATGATTAAACAATTTAGCATTATCAATAAATTTTTCGATGTTTACTACAAATCCTATTGATCCATCACCGAATATAGTACCTCCTGAAAAATATTTTAATCCTTTTAAAGCCTCATTTAAATTTTTAATAACAATCTCTTGTTTGCCGATTACCTCATCAACAACAATACCATAAGTATTATTTTCATGGTTTATTAAAATAATAACCAATTTTGATAAATCATCTTTATAGTTTTCATTAAATAATTTTCCAGCAAATATTATAGGCACATACTTATTCCTAATATTAAGCATTAATTCACCATTATTCGTTTTATTGATATTATTCTCAGATACTACGATTTCTTCTATAAGATTAAATGGGAAAATATATTTTTTCCCATTTATCAACGTTACAAAACCATCGATAATAGCAAGCGTTAAAGGTATTCTTATAATAAATTTTGTAAATTTCCCCGGCTCCGAATTTATCTCAATTTTTCCGTTTATCTGTTCTACGTTTCTTTTTACAACATCCAGTCCTACTCCTCTACCGGATATCTCTGTGACATGCTCTGATGTTGAAAAACCGGGAGCAAATAAAATTTCATGAATCTCTTTATCCGAAATATTTTGAACTCCCTGTTTAATGATGCCTGTTTTTACTACTTTTTCTATTATCTTGTTTTTATCAATGCCTTTTCCATCATCATAAATTGATATTTCAATAAAGCTTCCCCTATGATTTGCTGATATTAATATTTTGCCGACTTCGCTTTTATTCCTGTTTCGTCGTTCTTCTGGTGTTTCTATGCCATGATCAATAGAATTTCTTACAATATGAATCAATGGGTCGTATATTGCTTCGATTACGTTTCTGTCTAATTCGGTGTCTTCTCCGCTGATTTCAACATCGACAATTTTATTAAGTTCTCTTGATGCATTTCGTATGACGACTTTTAATTTGTTGAATATTTCCGAGATCGGTACCATGCCCATTGAGAGGACTACATTTTTTATGCTTGTTGTAATTGATTCAAGCTGAGCAATACTTCTTTCGTTGTAGACAGAAGTATCCAAAGATTTATTATTAATATTGTTTTTTATAATTGACTGAGTGACAACAAGTTCACCGACCATATCTATAAGGAAATTTAATCTTTCATTTGAGACTTTTACATAGCTTGTTTTTTTTGACGGCATGATTTGCTTTTTAATAGCCGCCTTTAAATCTTCTTCTGTTATTACTTTTTCTTCTAATGCGATTTCTCCGAATCTTTTTTTCTCAACTGATTGTCTCTTTAATATGCTTTCTATGGTTACTCGATCTATTTTCCCCGCCTCTGAAAGAATTTCGCCAATTTTTTTTGTCTTATAATTTGAAAGAATTTTTTTTAGTATTTTTATGTAGTTATAAATATTTATATTAACAAATTTATCGATTATATTATTTATATTATCTATTGAAGTCTCTATTATATTTATCAAATCTCGCACCATGTTAATTCCAAAAAATACAACATCTACCAGATCCGATGAAATAGACATGTTGCCATCTCTAACAAGGACGAGAATGTTTTCGACTTCATGGGATATTTCTTCAATATTTTTAATTCCTAAAAATGCCGAAGAGCTTTTAATTGTATGAAAACATCTGAATACATGGTTTATGTTTTCCTGATTTGTACTGTCGTATTCAAGATCAAGGAGTGAAATTTGCGCATTATCAAGATGTTCGTTTGCTTCATCGCAGTATTTTAAAAGCATTTTTGCATCATCTGTTATATTGTCAAAATAATCATCTGGATAAATGCCTATTTTATGATTTTTTTCTAATTTTTCATTGATTGATTTAAACATCTTTTCTGAAATTGCTTTTATTTTTTCATTATTAAAGTCGTTTGGATTTTTTATATTTGAAATTTGTTTTAATAATTCAATAAGATTTAAAAATAATTCTTTTTGATTGTCAGCTCTTAATATCAAATCGAATTCATTATTGATTTTTTTTAAAATTGCAGACAAATCTTTGACTTTAATCGCATTATCGGCGTAATTTATAATATCGCTTAACTTTGTTTTAATATCCGTTAGTATAATAAGATCTCCGGATTCAAAGTTTTCCAATAAATCGATTAAATCTTCAATTTTATCTTTAATAATATTTTTTTTCATAAAATTTCATTTATTAAAAAATTATTTGTACAGTTTATGAATTTAAG
>CAZHHK010000161.1:0-5053 GCA_964531405.1 uncultured Spirochaetales bacterium
TTACTATAATGGCTTTGATGTATGAGAGGTCACGAGTTTGTTACGCCATCAATAAATTGATCACAGGAGTTCAAGACATTTTTGATAGAATAATCCAAAATTATTTCTTTCTTTTGGGTCTTTCACCTTTGACATAAAATCCATAGCCTCTTCGGGATGCATATTGAGGATTCCTGCAATCATGTAAGGTATTTCATACCCCCACTTGATTGTCTCTTGCAACGGAAGAATATGGGATCCTATTACTTCCAGAAGCGGTTTAATGTCAAATTTTGGATTCTTTAAGAAAGAAACGAGTAACTCAAGAGGACAATTGCCTGCCGCTCTTCCAATACCATAAAGGGTACCATCAAGATAATTAGCGCCTCTTATTATACCCTGTATCGTATTCGCGAAAGCAAGCTGCTGATTATTATGGCAGTGAATACCTATTTCTTTAGTTTTTAGGTATTTTTTAAATTTATTAAAATAAAAATCTATATCTTCGCTGTATAATGCTCCAAAACTGTCTACTATATAGCAGGCGAGGATGTCAGTTTCCTCTTCTATCTGCTGTAGCGCTTCTTCCAACTCCCATTCTACAGCATGTGAAATCGCCATGATGTTAATCGTTGTATCATAACCCTTGGCTTTTGCATCGTTAACTATTTTAATCGCCTTGTCTACATCCTTTACATATGTTGCACATCTTATTATGTCAACTGGACTTTTTTCCTTTGGCAGTATATCATCGATATTGCTTTTATGAGAATCCATCATAACAGCGAGCTTTGTTGTGTTAGGTTCAACACCATCGATTACTTCCTTTAATTTATCATCATCACAAAAACGCCATTCTCCATAGTCTTTGGGAGAAAATATTTCTTTGCTATTTCTGTATCCAAGCTCAATAATATCAACTCCTGATTCACAAACGGCTTTATAAACAGCCCTTACGGTTTCAAAAGTAAACTGTGAATTGTTCATCAATCCGCCGTCTCTTATTGTACAATCAACTACTTTAATTTTTGGTCTAAACATAATTACTCGCCTCTACATTTAAATTCTTACATCAAGAAAGGACATTAATAATATTTTTTTTTATTGTCAAGAAAAATAAAACCATCTTGCTATTAATTAATCAAGTGAATTGAAAACCTTTGTTTACTATGAGATCCTGACAGATATCTACAATTTCAGGATCATAAATTTTACCTTTGTTTTTTAAAATTTCTTCCAGAGCTTTATCTATACCTAGAGCAGGTCTATAGGGACGATATGAAGCCATTGCTTCAACAACGTCTGCAACTCCAATTATTTTTGCTTCGATAAGAATTTCATCTCCTTTTAAGCCGTTTGGATAACCCGAACCGTCAATCCTCTCATGATGCTGTAACACAATCTTTGCTATAGGCCACGGAAAATCTATTGTTCTTAATATATCATATCCAACCTGTGAATGAGTTTTTAAAATATTAAATTCATTTTCGCTTATCTTACCGGGCTTACTTAATATTTCTGCGGGGACGTAAATTTTACCTATATCATGAATGGCGCCGGCAAGTCTCACTCCTTCTTTTTGATCATTTGTAAGGTTCATCATTTTTGCTATTTCATAAGCCAGTATTCCAACTCTTTTTTGATGACCTGCGGTATACGGATCCCTGATTTCTGTTGTTTTACCCATGGCTTCGATGCTTGCTTCAAGTGCCTTGGTAAGAGTTTTAAAGCTTTCGCTCAACGCTCTTAAAGCTTCCTTTCTTCCAGTGATGTCCCTGGTTACACCTGAGATTCCAGTAAGGTTGTTTTTAGAATCATACATGAACGAAACTCTTACTTCAGTCCAGACTTTAAACCCTTCCTTATGAACCTGTTCCAGCTCCAATATTGCATTATTAAAATGAGCATTCTTGGACTCCCTAATATTTTTTAAATTCTTAAGCTCTTTTATGGCATTTTCATAATAAAATCTTAATGCCTTACCGGAATCCAGTGTAAACATCTTATCTACTCTCTCGTTCAATAATTCCTCAGGCATATATCCAAGTAAACTCGTTACAGAATTACTGATATACAAAAGGTTAAGATCAATATCAGTCATCCAGATTACATCGATTAAGCTTTCAGATAAAATTTTATAGCTTTCTTCACTTCTATACAATGCTTCTTCTGCCTCTTTAAGTTTTTGCTCCTTTTTTATTTCTTCTGAGACTCTGTCCACAACTGCTGGTAAAAGATCCAAAAAGTCAAGATCTTTGATGAGATAGTCTTTTACACCAAGCTTCATCAATTCTACGGCAATTTTAACATCCCCGTGCCCGGTAATAATAATACAGTTAATATCTATACTCTTTGACTTTAATGTCTCGATTATCTCTGAGGCTTTCATGTCTGGCAATTTATAATCAAGGATAAGCAGGGCGGATTTATTTTCCTCAATCCATTTTATCGCATCCTTGCCAAATTTTACTCCATCAACTTTTATATTGTCTTTGGCAAGTTTACTCTGGATTAACATCCTTAATCCATCATCATCCTCAACAACAAGTATTTTATCAATTCCGTATTTCATTTATTCTCCAAAAAATTATTAAAATTTTTTATATTTCAACATCTCTGCTTTCAGTCGCTCTATATCTTTTTTCAAACTGAGGTTTTCATATTCTAAATTTTTTACAATAGACAACAATTCATTTACAGTTAAAAGATTTTCGTCTGCCAGCTCTTCGTATCCTTCGATGCGGCTTATTAAATCATCCGTTGCTTCTTCAAGAAGGATTTCAAGAGAATCATCGTAGTCATTTATATCAAGCAGAAAGTATGGAAGGCGTTTTGCGTTAACTATTTTATAAGCCATTCTCACAATTGTCTCATAGGTTTGAGATTTTGGCGACAGTATAGCCAGCGGTTTTCTTGAAGAAACCGACTCTTCGACAACTCTGTCCCTGTACAAAAAACCGATGTATTCAAGATCAATGCCTATATAAGTATTACTTATCTTTCTCAATTTTTCACCCATTGCAAGGTCTTTTGGCTTATAAGCCATGTTTATTATGAGTTTAGGATTGAAAGAATCTATTAACTGCACTGCCTGAGCATGAATCTCAGGATCAATATTCTCAAAGTGTTCCATAAGTTCGCCAATTTTCCATGCAGCTTCACCGCCGGTCTTTGTATACTTGCTTAAAATCTTTAAAGCATCCTTATCTTTTCGTAAACCTGCATATAGTATTCTAAAAGCAGTGTTTTTTAAAAAAGCGTATGCATTTAAAATAGATGTAATTTCAGGCATGGCAACTATAATACCGAATGAGCTTATCATAAAAAAATCAACAGTATTGTAGGATGAGCCAGCACCTAAATCCAGCAAAATGTATTCTGCATCAAGCTCCTGAATCTGTTTAATCAAACGTTTTTTTTGTATTGCACTTATGTTGGCAATTCCGACCATTTCGGCATCACCGGGAATTAATTTTAAATTTTTTGATTCTGTTTCCAGAAGATAGTCGGAAAGTTTTGTATCATTCTGATTTAAAAAATTACCTATACCGTCAGGTGCGATTTCGTAACCCATGCATGTATGAATATTAGCACCACCGAAATCAAGATCTATCAATATTACTTTTTTGCCGAGACCGGCTAAAGCAAAACTTAAATTTATGGATAAAACAGTTTTACCTACACCACCCTTACCGCTTGCAATGGATATTATGATAGGAGATTTAGCGCCATCTTTTTTGGTCATTAGCCTTTCCTCCAAAATGATCTACCTATAACCATTTTAACTACTATTATAGTGTTTGTCTATAAATATTACTATTTTAATAAAAAAAGAATGTAATTTTAAATTTTAGGTGGTTCAATTAAAACAATGAGATTGACTTATAATAAATAAGGTTAAAATGAAATCACAAATACGTGGAAACCGTCTAAAAAATATCCATTATACAAAACATTCAATCAAGAATATAAACTGCTGATATAATTTTTGCTTGAATGCTCGACAGACGAATGAAATGCTTTTAAGTATAAAATTTGTAATTAGTATAATATTATTTTATACCCAAAAAAAGGTCTATCTTTAATTGTTATTTAGCTCCAGCATTTTTAGCAAAATCAAGAATTACGAATTTTTCCAGATCTATTTTACCAGACATCGCTCCGTCTTTTTTCGTCAGATATTCCTGTATGGTATTAAGATCGTTGAGATTTGGCATCAACTCGGAAGTTTTAACCCTGTCTTTTGGCTCGGTTAAAACTCTCATCATTACATCTTCTTCCTGTTTTAAAAATAAGGCGCCAATTTTTGCAGCAACATCGGGTTTTTGATCTATCAATAAACCTGATTTCACAAGACTGTTTGTGATTTCCTGTACAGCTTCGGGATATTTCTGGATTATGTTTTCCTTTAAAACAAAAATGCAACATGGATGGTTTGGCCATAGATCTTTGGATAATTTAAACTCTACTCCATAGCCTTCTTTTATAACCTGTGAACCAAAAGGCTCTGCCACAATGAATCCACCTATTGTTCCATCTTCATCCATTGCCATATATTCAGGTATCTGACTTGGAGCCGCAACTTCAAAGACAACATCCTTATCCGGACCTACAGAGAGTCCCTTTTCTTTAAGCAGTCTGTCAAACAACATCATGTGGATTGATAGATGAAATGGAATTAATATGGTCGTGCCTTTAAAGTCTTCGACCTTCTGAATATTGAGTCGTTTATTTGCAATAATAACACTGCCATTTTTATGCCCGATAAGGATCATCTTAATTTTTTCACCGGAATGAAATAATTCCATTGCATAAGGAGCTAATATGAAAGCACCATCAATATCATTGTTTTTTAACGCATCTCCGATGTAATCCCATCCAACCATTGATATAGTCTCAATGCTACAATGCTGGAAAGTTTCATTGCCTTTTTGCAGTTTATATTTGGTTATACCTAAAATCAAATGGTCTGTTATATTTAAATGACCAATCTTTATTACAGGTTTTTCAGCCATATTATCTCCTATGTATAAAGTCAAGTTATTTCAAGCTTCCGCTTGTTTTAATATATAAA
>CAZHHK010000162.1:0-5050 GCA_964531405.1 uncultured Spirochaetales bacterium
CGTTGGCTCCCATTCTTTTGATACCCCGTCAGCTTGCTGCGGGGAGGTTCATTGTAATTTATAAATATATAAGTTAATTTTTTGATAATAATAGTTAAAAAAATCATAAGGAGCTTCAGGGCTATGAGAAAATATTTAAAATCGTTCATTATTGTCTTACATGCGCTGGTAATATGGATATGGCTTGTTAACAAATATACTAAATAAATCTATGAAAGCATGTTTTGTAGTTTTATATTACAATCATATTAATCATACAATGTCATGTGTACGGTCAATCATTGATTCTTCGTACGATGAAAAACTGATATTTTGTTTTGATAACGGATCTTTACCCGAGAATTATAAATTGATGCAGGAAGTATTTCCGAAAGTTAATCATAAACGGATTGAAGAGAATACAGGGTATTCAGGCGGATTTAACAGAGCTGTTGGATGGGCATTTAGTAGAGGGTATGATTATGTTTTATTCTGCACAAATGACACAATTATCGGTAAAGGTGTTCTAAAAAAATTATCAGAGCTGGCTGAAATTTACAAAAATGATTTGATATGCCCTAGAATAAATTACTATAATAAACCTGGTATAGATTCATTATCTGGATATTTTGATAAATCAAATTTTACTCTCCGCCATTATCACACGGCAGACCTGCCCGACAGGCTCGATCCTGCAAAAGATTATATACCCGGCACATGCTTCTGGCTTTCTAAAAAAGTTTTTGAGGATCTTAACGGCATGGATGAATCCTATCATACCTACTGGGAAGATGTAGATTTTAGTTTCAGAGCCCATAAAAAAGGATACCCTGTATACAGGGCATTTGATGTCGAAATCTCTCACAAGATTGGCAAGACCTGCCATAAAAAGCCTTTATACACAACTTATTATTTCCAGAGAAACAGAATAAGATTTTGCAGGCAATACCTTGATCTCTCAGAAAGAAAGGCAGCAAAAAAAATAATAGGCAAAGAACTTAATACATATTTAAGAAAAATTAATGATAAATATGATGCTGTCAGAATGGATTATTACAACAGGCTATTTCAAGAATTGGAAGAATTATAGAAAAAATCCGATTTATTTTCGTTTTTTAAAAACGAATTTATACTTTCCCATGTTCCCAAATCATGATAGTCTGCGATTTCAAATCCACCTGATGGATAGAATACCTGTTTTTCGAATTCCGGCTTATTATGCAAAATTGATTCTTTAAGAAAAAGATAAAGCTCTTTGGCACAGCATTTGTTAAAACCATAAGATGCCCAGAATGCATTGTAGTTTCGCACATTGTCATCAGGCTTGTCCTGAAACAAGTATATTTTACTGTCATATACATAAAGAGAGCCAAGTTTTGACAGTCTTTCAATATCTCTGCACATTTTATATGCGAATGACACCATGCTATTGTTTAATGAATCGATCATCTTTTCGATTAATGTTTTACCTTTATCGTCAAAATAAACGTTTGCCATCGAAAGCCTCATAGATGAATCAGGAAGCAGTACGATGTTATTTTCTTCAAAATGACTGGCTGCCGAATAAACCGATCCCGCCCATTCATAATATTTTTCATTAAAAAATACGTTGATTACGTTTTTACCTTTTACCTTTTTTTTAATATAATCTAAAATTGTTTTTTTTGAGGGAGTCGTTACTGCAATAATTTTTAAATTAATTTCTGGATTTTTATCCAAAAAAGCAAGAATATGATTTAACGAAAAATCTATGAGTTTAAACCCGTCATAGATTTCGTATAATTCCTTTGGAAAATCAAGACCAAGTCTTGTGCCACTTCCGGCACAAGGGAGTATTACGGATAAATTTTTTATCATTTATTTAAGCAATCTTTCAAAATATTTCTTATTTTTTCAGGCACTTCTATAAAATCTTTTGTATTCTTGTCGATAAAAGCGTGAATCGTATATCCCGTGCATGAAACAGACCCGTCAGATTTAATAATGGAATATGTTATTTTAATACTCATATTTTTTATATAATCTACTCCAACTTCAACAGATATATCTTCGTCATAATAAAGAGGTTTAAAAAATTGTATTTTGATTTCCGATATCGGTAGTATTATTCCATCTTCTTCAATTTTAGAATAAGGATAATTTCTCGCTCTAACCATATCGATACGGGCTTCTTCAAAAAAAATCTGGTAATTTGAATTGTGTACATATCCCATAAGATCAACCTCTGCGTATCTTATTTTGGTCTTATAAACATGTTTTTGCATATAGCCACCTTAAATCTAGATTTTTAAAAATTTGATAAAACTTATAACATATTATTTTGTAAAAAAAATTATTTTTAATAATAATATTTTATATTTTATATTAAAATATTATTATTAATTAAATTAATAATAAGAATATTATGGGAGACATATATGAATCGCAGAGAATTCTTTAAAAAAAGCTTAGCAATTGGCTCTGTGGCTGGTCTAACCTTTATAATAGATGGCATAAAACCACGAGGGTTATTAAATGCTCAAAATAACTCAGCGGTAATTCCTGATCTGGTTGCTATTAAAGGCGGTAACCCTGATGTAATGTTTGATAAGGGAATAGCAGAGTTTGGCGGCATGAAGAAGTTTGTAAAAAAAGGACAAACTGTAGTAATAAAACCAAACATCGGATGGAACAGGACTCCTGATTATGGAGCTAATACAAATCCATTTTTAATTAAAAGAATTATTGAACACTGCATAAATGCAGGAGCTAAAAAAGTTTATGTATTTGACAATACCTGTGATTACTGGAAAGATTGTTACACAAATAGCGGGATAGAAAAATCCGCTTTAGATGCTGGTGCTCAAGTTGTGCCGGGGAATAAAGAAAGCTATTATCAATCTATTAATATAAATAATGCACAAATATTAAGAAAAACAAAAATTCATCAACTTATTTTAGAATCAGATGTGCTTATTAATGTTCCTGTTTTAAAATCTCATGGATCTACAGGACTCACCATAGCCATGAAAAATTTAATGGGGGCTGTGTGGGATAGGGGGTTTTTCCATCAAAGCGGACTTCATACATGCATAACTGATTTTTGCTTTGCAAAAAAACCAACATTAAACATTGTTGATGCATATACATTTATGAAATCTGGTGGACCTAGAGGGATCAATAAAGAAAATACCATGCTCCTTAAAAGCCAGTTGATATCTACAGATATTGTAGCAATAGATGCAGCAGCAGCAAAACTCGCCGGTGTTAATCCTGAAAATGTCCAATATATAAAAATGGGCAATGACAGAAAACTCGGGGTTATGGATTTAAGTAAATTAAATATTAAAAGATTAACGGTTTAATTTTGAAATCACTATTAAGATTAAGCATATTTAGAATAATTTCATCTACTATAGCGATTATGTTGTTTGTTGTTATTTTTTTTGTTTCTTCAAAAATAACAACAGTGTTAAGTAATTTAATAACACAAATTCAGCTAATACCGGGTATAATTAAAATCATTTTTAGCGGTGTTTCATTTTTTTCAATATTTCTCTTTATAATCTTGATTTTAACTGTTTTTTTTGGGCGCATATACTGTTCATTTGTCTGTCCTCTAGGTATTACGCAGGATGGATTTATGCTTTTTAGAAAAATATTAAAAAAAAAATATAAATATATTAAACCATATAATTTAATAAAATATACGATTGTATCATTAATTATTCTATCATTATTTTTGGGAAGTTCCTTTTTTATTAATCTATTCGACCCTTATTCTGTTTATGTCAGGATAATGACCAATCTTGTAAAACCGCTCATCTTAACCATTGGCAATATGTTTGTAATGATATTAAATAAATTAAAAATTTATGCCTCATCAAATTTTAACTTTCATAATCCAGAGATTTTATCTGTTATAATATCATCTGTTTTTTTGTTGACAATTTTTGTTTTATCCATTTTAAAAGGACGGTTGTACTGTAATACTATTTGTCCGGTCGGTACTATACTGGGGATAATTTCAAGATTTTCTTTTTTTAGAATAATGATTAAAAAAGAAGCTTGCATTGCCTGTGGTATCTGTGAGAATAAATGCAAAGCCGAATGCATAAACGGCAAAGAAAAGGTTGTTGATTTTTCACGATGCATAACATGCTATAATTGTCTCGATGTTTGTCCCCACAATGCTATAGGGTACAGATTTGCGTATAATTTAAGATCTCAAGATCTCAATTATAACAGAAGAAATTTTTTAAAAAATTCCGGCAGTATAATTACTGGGTTATTTTTTCTTGTAGGATTCCCAATAAAATCAGTAGCAAAAAGTTTTTTATTTAAAGACATCTCGAATAATCCAAGATTAGTCGCACCACCCGGTGCTGTAAGTTTTACAAACCTTACAAATTTATGTACAGGCTGTCATTTGTGCATCAACGAATGCCCGACAAAGGTTATAAAACCTTCATTTTTAGAATACGGTTTAGCCGGTACTATGCAACCAAGAATGGATTTTTCAAAATCATTCTGTGACTATGAGTGTAACAAATGTACTCTGATATGTCCAACAGGCGCTTTAAAGCCATTACAACTGGAGAAAAAAAAATTAACACAGATCGGCAAAGTCAATCTGGATTTTAATAAATGCATTGTTTTTTCACAAAGGACTGACTGCGGAGCATGTGCCGAACATTGTCCCACCGGTGCTGTTTATATGGTTGAATATGAAAAAAGCTTACGCAAACCAGTAACGGCTGATAATCAATGCATAGGCTGCGGTGCATGCGAGCATATATGCCCCGCTTTGCCTGTAAAAGCAATTGTTGTGGATGGTAATATCAAGCATTCGATTGCTGATAAACCTAAAGTTTTAAATAATAAAAATATTTATGATAAAATAAAATCGGGTGATGATAATAACGAACTCAAAGAATTCCCATTTTGATAATTTGTTGATTTATTTTTATCGTATATATTATATAATTAAATTTGATGAATGATTTAAAAATATTTTTTATGCCATTTTAAAACAACATAAGGTAGTGTCAAAAATTTTATGAAAAAATTATGAAAACACTGCCAGTGTTCT
>CAZHHK010000163.1:0-4974 GCA_964531405.1 uncultured Spirochaetales bacterium
TATTATTCCGGTTTTGAGCTTTAAAAGTTCCGGTTTTCAATTTTTGCTAACATAAGAATATTCTCAATGATGTAAATATTTAAAGTAAATTAAAACAATTGTCATTAAATTAATATTCTGATAAAATCAAAATCAATGGGAATTTTAAACAGACTTTTTAAAATATTATACATAAATTTGATGCAGGAATTAAATTCATCAAAATGGGCCTCCTATTCAAAGACATCTGGTGGCAATTCTTCAAAGCAAAATTTTAATGATTATTATGAAAGATACAAGGAATATTATAAGAAATATTACCAGAGAAATAAAGATGATTATTATAAAAACTACAGCGGATACTCAGGAAAAAACTACTACAACAGGCAAACATCTAATGAAGAGCAAAAACTTGCTCAATACTATGCAAATCTCGAGCTTCCTTTTAAAGCACCAATGGATGAGGTTAAAAAAGCATGGAAAAAACTTTTATTAAAGTATCATCCAGATAAACATGCGGATGCAGAAAAAAACAAAACTGCCACGCTTTTGACTCAAAAACTCAATGAAGCATATTTTTACATTGAGAAATACTGGAAAAATATAAAATAATATATTGTTAAGCTGATTAAATTCATATAATATATTTTACATGAAATTAAACATTTTAAAAAATTTTATCGTCTTTGAAGGAATCGACGGAGCAGGCACATCCACTCAATGCCAATTACTCTCAGAGAATATCCCTGGCTCAGTCAAAACTTTTGAACCTACTGATTCTGAAATCGGAAAATTTATACGAAAAATCTTAAATAAGAAATTTGAAGTAAATCATTATGCTTTATCTTTGCTATTTGCTTCTGACAGGGCAGAGCATCTATATGGCAATAACGGAATAATTTCAAATTGTAAAAATAAAATCGTTATATGTGACAGATATCTATTTTCATCTCTTGCCTATCAGTCAATCGATGTTCCTTTTGATCAAATACTAAAGATAAATAGCGATTTCCCTCTGCCTCAGGTTATATTTTTTATAAATACGCCACTTGAAGAATGCCAGAAGCGGATTGATTTAAGAGGCAATGAAAAAGAAATTTTTGAAAAACAATCCATACAGGAAAAAGTCATTGAAAATTATCATAAAACTTTTGAATTTTACAGACAGCTTGGTTTAAATATATATGAATTAAACGGATTAAAGCCAATCAATGACTTATTGAAAGAAGAAACAGAGATTTTAAAAAAAGAAAAGATAATTTAAACCTAGTCATTTGCAAGCAAATCAATACCATATAAGGCTTTTTTAAGCTCTACATAATCTTTGCATTCTGTTTTATTCGCTTTCTCAAAAAAGGTAATAATCTGACTTAAAATTTTTTTAATTGTATTTATGGCATTTATTTTTCTTGCAGTTACTGTCGCTTTTAAAGCACATTCTGCCATTTTATTAAAATTCTCAGATTTCATATAATGATTAACAGCCAAAAATATATTATACGGCTCACATTCTATTGTTTCTTCAATTTTATTTGCTATTAGCTCGTGTATAAATTTTCGTTTCCCTACATCCAGTCTGCTTGAAAGTATCTCTTTTGTAATAATGTTACTAAATATATAATTATTATGATAATAATTTTGTAATTTTAAAAAATCTTCATTTATAAGATCATCTGCAACAGCTATTATTTCTTCTTTATCATTATCAAGAAGTTTAAATAAAAAATCCAGATCAAATTCACTGTCAACTAAATCGGCATAGGTTAAAATATTAAATTCGTTACTCCTCAAAAGCTGAAGTTTTTTAAGTATGATGTCCTTTGTAGTCTCTATTTTAATTAGATCAAATTTTTTAAGATCTATATCCCATCTGTCAATATCAGGATATATTATTCCTTCATTAATCAATTGTCTTAAGAATTCAATCATATAATAAGGATTGCCTTTGGCTATTTTATGAATTTTATCTATTATAATATTTGTTACTGTATTATCCTTATCTTTTAGAATATCGCTTAAAAGCTTTTTAGAGTCCTCGACTGCGAGTGGATTTAATTCAATTTTTTTTATATCACTGTTAATTATTTTTAATAAAAAATCATCTGTGATTTCAATATTACTGCTACACGTTAAAATTAAAACAAGAGGATAATTTTCTATTTTTTTTAATAATTCCAAAATAACCATCAACGATTCTTGATCGGCTAACTCTATGTTTCCTATCACTATAATCATTGGTAATTCAATTGACGAAAACGCACAAATTAAATCTGATATTTTATCAGCAAAATCTTTACTTACATCTTTAATTTTTTCATTATTAATTTCATATTTACTTATATTAAGATCACATGATTTTATAAAAAACGACAAGATATTGCCTGATAATTCGTCAAAACTTTTAATTTTGTTCAATATTTCCTTCTGTTTTTTATCATCCAGAATTTCCAGATAATAAAAATAATTCCTGATTAAACTTTTAAAAACATTATAAGGAAGATTTTTATTCATGCAATTAACTTTTAAATACACGCCTTTATCTTTTATAACATTCTCGCTTAATGTTTCTGCTACCCTAGCCTTGCCTATACCATACTCGCCGCTTATTATCATCCCTATTCCCTTACTTTTTTTAGCATTTTCATAAATTGATGATAATAAGGAAATTTCTTCATCTCTATCAATCAGATCTGTCTGAAAAATATTTGAAAAGCTGTTATCCTCAACACCCAGATCAAAAATAAATTCATTCCTTTTTATTCTCTCCAAATCTGTGAGCAATCCAAGGGCACTTTGATATCTTTCGTTCTTATTTAACGATAACAATTTAAAAATTATTTTATCCAATACAGGCGGTATTTCATATTTTGATATCTTTGAAGGAAGATCAGGTTTTGTATTTGCAAGGCTTTTAAAGTAACTTTCAACGCTATTCCCATAAAACGGAAATTTATCTGTCAATAGATAATACATAATTACACCAAGTGAAAACAAATCACTTGATTTATCAAATTTTCTATTGCATATACTGCAATTTTCAGGCGGTAAATACGGAAGAAGGTCGCTCAAACTTTCCTTATCTGCATAAGATAAAAATATTTCTCCAAAACCAAAATTGGTAATTTTGGCACTCTTGATTTTTTTATTCTCAATGCATAATATTATATTTAAAAGATTTAAATTCTTGTGTAAAGATCCATTCCTGTGTGCGACCTCAAGCCCATTTGCTATATCCATGATGATTAAAAGTATATCCTCATAGTTGAGTTTTTCACCTTTATCAAGATAATGCTTTAGCGACATACCATAAGTAAATTCCATAGTAACATAAGTATAATTTTCAAGATTATCTATTTCAAAAACCTTAGTTATATTTGGATGATAAATCCTGTAGATGGAAAACATATCTTTTTTAAATCTTATAATATCTTCTTCTTTATATTCGCTGTTGGGTTTTTTAAAAATTTTTAAAGCAAATTCAAGAGGTGATAAAACACCTACGGCTTTATAAACATCGCAAATGGAATTTTCACCAACTTTTTCAACTATATTATAGCAATCATTTATCGTTTTACCTTTTAAATCCATTTTATGCTCCTTGGAAATATTGTTTTTAAAATTTCAAACATTTCCCGGCAACTAATATGAATTATAAAAAAAGAGTGTTTTTTATTCAATAAAATTAAGAGTTTTAAAACTTTTTAATTATTTTTCAAACGCCTCTGTCCCTGTTTCTCCAGATAATTTTATGCAATTGAAAGCTTAATTTGATATTAACTTTATTATCTATAATAAACGATGATAATCCTTCAAGTGTAATTTTATTCCACTGCGGCGAGACATACAATGGAATACGTTTATTGATTTGCCATATTTTCTTCACAGTTGATTTAAGCCAGCAAAGATCATCTTTACTAACAACAAATTTTATACAATCTTTTTCATTCATAATCTTTAAATTATCCATACAAAAACTGTTATCACAACCTGATGAAGGAGTTTTAAAGTCAACAACAAAATGACAATTTTTTAATCTATTATTCTCAATATAAATAGACCCATTGGTTTCTATATAAAATTCAATATGATTTAATTTTTTTATTATTCGATAAATTTGGCTCTTTCTATTTAGCAGAGGCTCTCCACCAGTGAACAAAACCTTTAGATAAGGATAACAACTTATCTGTTTTTTTATATCTTCAATTAATTCGGATTCCGTCAACGTATAATTTATTTCATCTTTATAATATGTATCACAATAAGTACAATTAAGGTTACAGCCTGTAAATCTGACAAGATAAATCGGATGTCCGATAATCGGAGCTTCACCGCTTATCGTAACAAATTTTTCCACAATTTCAAGTTTATTAAAAATCTCCGACTTCACAATACGACTCTCTTTTTAACACACTCTCATAAATTCTTACTTTGAATTCCAATCCAGGTGCAGACTCTTTAACCTTTTTATAAACAAATAAAGTCAGGTTTTCAACTGAAGGATTGTTTTTTAATACATCATTTAAACAATTATGATCCAGCATATCTATAATGACTTTTAGATTATTAAAATCCCACAGGATACCGGTTTTATCCAATGATGATTCTTCGCCTCTTATCCAGACACATATCTTCCATGTATGCCCGTGAAGCTTTGAGCACTTCCCGTTATATCCTGCAAGAAAATGCGCAGCATTTACATAACCTTCTGTATACAGGTTGAGTTTCAAATTCATATTCTCCTTTATATCATGTAATTAATATTGACTAATAAAAAAAAATTATTTACCCTTGCCTCATTTATAAGTTATTATAATTTATTTTAATTAAAATAACCAGATTAAAAAGAGTTAATTTGTCAGTTTTTTTATAACTACAAATTATACTCCACTAATTATGCTTTTGTGTAGATTTTTTATCAATATAAAAGGTTTTATTTTATCTAAGGAGATGGTATGAGTAATACGGAGTTCAAATAAAAAAGCCCTCATGACGAAA
>CAZHHK010000164.1:0-4962 GCA_964531405.1 uncultured Spirochaetales bacterium
CATAAATAAAAAATTAGCAGGCTCTTTTAATGGGGCTTGACTTTTTATAGGAGGATAAAAACAATGAGCGATAAAAAAATTTTTTCAATATCTATTAACGGGAGAATCACCTTGAATATGCATTCATTAAACAATGAAGGCGGTGAAGGAAATCAAATATTAACTCGACAGGTAACTATAGTTGACAAAGAAGGAAAGACACATAATGTCAATGCAGTATCAGGTGATATGCTGAAACATATTCAGGCGGAACATTTATATTATATTGCAAAAGAAGAAAATCTTAATCTTTGTGAATCATGTAAAAATTTTAATGCTAATAGAATCAGCGGGGATAGTGAATTTAGTAAATCAATCAAAGGAAAAGGTCAAGTTTTAATAATTGATGAAATGATTAAAAAATGTTTAGTTGACGATTTGGAAGGTATTTTAATAACTAATGATAATAATAATCTGCCACGTAAGTCTTGTGCTGAATTTGGCTGGCTTATAGGACTGCCCGAAAAAAATAAAACAGAAAGTTTTTTTCATGTAAAATTGGTTTCAGATGCTGGGACTAAAGAAAAAGATTCTTCTAATCAGGGACAGAATATTTTTCACAGACCAGCAAATTCAGGTATATATGCTTTAGTATCAAATTTTGATATCTACAAAATAAGCTATAATGATATAAGTAAAAAATATGTTTTGGAAGATAAAGACATTGAAACAAGATATAAAGCTTTTTTAAAATCGATTTTATATACTTTTATAAAGCCTAAAGGTGCAATGAGAAACACTCAAAATCCTCATATTGTAAATTTTGAAGGAGCTGTATCAATATCATACTCACCAATGCCAGCTCCGACTATAAGTCCGATAGAAGACGGATATAAAGAGCAGATTAAAAAAATAGCTGAAAATCTTAATAGAATAACTTCATCCAGTATTGAGATAAAAGAGTTTAACGATCTTGGAGATTTTACAAATATTATGAGTGATATGATTGCTAACTCAGCGCAGTATAAATTAAAGCAATAAGTATTAATGAAAACAAGGCGGCTTTAGCTCCTTGCAGTAAAAGGATTATATCATGTGGCTAATTTTAAAATATTTACCTACAAATTTATTTTCTTTAAGGAGAAGCGATGCAACGCTTCCGGCTGCAAAATCGTTGCTTTGTCCCTCTCCTTATGCTGTTAAAATGGCTTTGCTTGATGTTATTATAACTTTTGATTCTTTGGATAAAGCAAATATTAAATTTGAATTGATAAAAAATCTTGATATTAGAATTAAATTACCCGATTACATTTGCTCAAACAATTGTTTTGTTAAAATACAAAAACAAAATGATAAAGCGGATAGTCCTGAAGAAAAAAGAAAATTTAAAACAACAGTTGCGTTCAGGGAATACATTTATTTTTCTGATGAAATAAATATCGCCGTAACTTATGAAAATGAAGAAGATAAATTATTTTTAATAAATCAGTTTTCAAGAATTAATTATTTTGGTAAAAGAGGCGGTTTTTTTCAATTTACAGGGTTTGATGATAACATAACATTTTTGACAGACGATTTTTCAAATGATATTTATTCTAATAATCTGGATTTAAATTCCATAAAACTTGGAGTTATAATGCCGGTAGATGATTTTGGAGATGTTGATTTTGAAATGGTTTCAAATTATTCAGATAAAAAAACAGAAAGAAAAAAAAGAGCGTTTAATTTACCTTATAAGGTGACAAAAGCGAATAAAAATTTTACTTTATACAAAAAGATAATTTAATTATATAAAATGGGAAATAAGGGGTTAAACTCGACAGGTTTGGTACAAGGCAGCTCCTTGTTCCCGTAGAATTATTTTAAGACAATATTATTGTTTTTAGTTTTTAAAAAAATATTTCATAATAAATAAATTAAGTTATATAATAAATATCAGGAGGCCACATAATGGGGGAAAAGACGGATGATAATTTGTATGCAGATAACAAAATATTAAATAAAATAAAAAATATTATATTATTTGAGTTTGAATTAAATAATCTGCCTATTGAAAATATAATTTTATTCGGAAGCCGGGCAAGAGGAGATAATAATAGTCAAAGCGATTGGGATTTTTTAATTACAGTCCGTAATGATATTAGTAGAATGATAAAAAACAAAATAATTTTAAATATTCAGAGAGCCTGCGCTGAATTTGGCGAGTCTGTTGATATAATAATAAAAAATGATAAGAATATAGCTAATGAATCAAATAATGTCGGTTATTTAGTATATTATGCAGTAAAAGAAGGAATCAGATTATGAATGAAGACATTGTAAAACAATGGATTATTAAAGCTGAGCATGACTTAATGATTGCCTTACCAGCTTTTGAAAATAAATCTTCTGTAACAGATATGATCTGTTACCATTTTCAGCAATGCGCCGAAAAATATCTAAAAGCTTTCTTGATAAGTAATAATGTTGAAATAAAAAAAACTCATGTAATTTCCGTAATATTAGAACAATGTATATCAATTGATAATGATTTTTTATATTTAAAAGAACAAGAAATAGATATTTTATCAATTTATGCAACAGAAGCAAGATATCCCGATGATTTTTATATGCCTTCTTTTGAAGAAACATTAGATGCTTATAATAAAACAGTAAAAGTAAAAGAATTTATTTTAAAGAAATTAGATATCCAAAACTTAAATTTTTTAAATGATTAATTTTATGCCGCGAACTTTAATTGTTAGTAATTATGGAAGTTTCATAGGATTATTTTCCGAAAGAGTCGTAGTAAAACAAAATAACGAAATGATTAATGAAACCCCGCTTTTTAGGATTGACGAACTTATTATCGGTAAAAAGGGAGTATCAATATCAAGCGATCTTATTAATGAGGCTGTAAAAAGGGGGATAAGGATAAGTTTCATGGATAATACGGGTATGCCTTATGCAATGCTGACTAGTCCGCATTTGACGGCAGTCAATAAACATAGGAGAGCCCAGATAGAAGCATTTAATACCAGTGTCGGCTTTAATTTTGCAAAAAATATTGTATGCGGCAAGATTAAAAACCAGATCAATATAATAAAATATTTTGGTAAATACATCAAGGGCAAGGATAAGGATTTTTATAATGAACTTGAATCTATATTGAATTCTATTGAAGAAATTTATCCAAAAGTCAAAAGACTTGAAGGGAAAAATATAAATGATAAACGGCAAGAACTTTTAGGTTATGAGGGAAGCTCATCGACTCAATATTGGAATGCTTTTTCGATAATTTTAAAAAAAGAAGGTTTTCAAAAGCGCGTGCATCAGGGAGCAGAAGATGTAATTAACTGTGCGTTAAACTATGGATACGGCATTTTGTATTCGAGAGTCTGGTCGGCTGTATTATTGGCGGGGCTTGAGCCTTATGCCGGGTTTATTCATACTGACAGACCGGGCAAGCCTTCGCTTGTGCTTGATTTAATTGAAGAATTCAGACAGCCCATAGTTGACAGATCAGTACTGGCAATGATAAACAAGGGGACAAAGCTTGAACTTGCGAATAACCTTTTGACACCTGAAAGCAGGAAGATAGTTGCTAAAGCAATATTGGAAAGACTTGAAGAAAACGTTGTTTATAAGAAAATGAATTATTCGTTAAATTCAATTATTCAACTAAAATCAAGGGAGGCGGCAAAAGCGTTTTATGGAAAAGAGGAATATAAACCATACAGGTTTAAATGGTAATCATAATAAAGGCGAATCTCAAATTTTTATATTATATGATATCGAAAGCAATAAAATCAGAAAAAAAATATTCATTGCATGTGAAGACTACGGATTAAAAAGCATTCAGTTTTCTATTTTTTATGGCAGTTTATCTAACAACAAATATGAGGAATTATTTTTAAAACTCAAAAAAATTGCAGGAGATCAATCCAATAACATAATACTTATTCCTGTTTGCATGGCGGATTTTAAGAAGATTCTTATTAATGGTGAAAAACTTTCGATGCATCAGACGAATTTCATGGAGATGGTATAAGATGATTTTTAAAATTACCGATTTTAAACAGTATGCGTACTGCCCACGCATTATTTATTATGAATACTGTTTCCCTGTAACCAAAAAAACAACTGCAAAAATGGAAATAGGCAGGGATTGTCATGATATCGCAGAGAGACTCGAAAAAAGGAGAATTTTAAAAAAATACAGGATTGACAGAGGCGAATCTTTTTTTGAAAAATATTTATACAGTGATAATATTGGTTTGTCAGGTAAGATCGACAGGGTAATAAAGTCAGAAGAAAAATATTATCCTGTGGATTATAAAAACACATCCGGTATTGTTCATAAAAATCATATACTTCAATTGACAGGTTATGCTTTACTGATCGAGGAAGTATATAGGACCACGGTTGACAGGGGTTTTATTTTTTTACTGCTTTCCAACAAAGTAGTTGAAATTAATATAAATGATGATATGAAAAAATCTGTTAAAAACATTATAAGCTCCATGAATAATATAATAGAAAGTGAAATATTGCCGGATAAAACTGTAAATGTGAATAAATGTCTGGATTGTGAATATAGGAGATTTTGTAATGATATTGAATAAAATTTCGCAAATACCCGCTAGTTTTAATCAGAAATTCGATTTGCGTTTTTTTTATTATTTTAATATAATTTATATATTGGAAATATCATTAATTAGGAGGGCTATTACAACAACTATCCCAATGAATAGGGAACTGAAATATTAATTGTCCAAAACTTCCTGAAGCATCTAAATCTAATTACAACAACTATCCCAATGAATAGGGAACTGAAATTATAATTATCTGCTGTTTGATGTATTTCATCTATAAATTACAACAACTATCCCAATGAATAGGGAACTGAAATTGAACTTGAAACCATAAAGGTATTATATTCTCATTTTTATTACAACAACTATCCCAATGAATAGGGAACTGAAATGATATTTTGGATAAATA
>CAZHHK010000165.1:0-4871 GCA_964531405.1 uncultured Spirochaetales bacterium
AATTTATAAAATATATATAAACAATAAAATATATATTTATTTTAATAGTCTAATACCGGTGCTATTATTAAATTTATGGATCCTATCAAATTTTATCCATACTTTTTGATTAATTTTAAATGGTTTTTTGCTGGTAATGGCAATTATATCCTCATTATTTATTTTAATATTTAAAATAATCTTATTTTTAATTGGAATAATTTTTAAATTTGTTATTAGTCCTCTAAAAGATTTTGGCATTTGTTTTGAATTTATTTTTATCTCATTAGCTCTGACCCCAATGGTTGTATTTTTTAGTTTCATTAAATTGCCGTCAATAAAATTTATGCTTGGGACATCGTTTTCGATATTTAAGAATTCTGCCACGAATTTATTGTATGGCTTGTTGTAAATTTCTTCATAAGTACCGGTCTGGATAATCTCTCCACAATTCATTATAGCTACTAAATCCGATAAGATTAAGGCTTCCTGTTGATCATGAGTAACATATACAGTTGTTGCATTAAACTGATTAAGCAGTTTTTTAAGATTAATCCTGTATTTTTCCCTTAAAAGTAGATCAAGGTTGCTAAAAGGCTCATCAAGAAGAATAACTGAAGGATCTCTGGTTATGCATCGTCCTATTGCAACTCTTTGTTTTTCTCCGCCTGATAAGTTGTTTGGTTTTTTATCCAGAAGATATTCTATTTCCACACCCATAAGTTCTGATGTTCTTTTAAATTTTTTATCAGCTTCGATGTCCAGTTCTCTGGTTTTTTTCTTAAAAATAAAATAAGAGAGGATATTCTGTCGTGAACTGAAATTTGGATATAATGCATAATTTTGAAAGACCATGCCGATTTTTCTATCGGCGCTTTTAATTTTTTGCATATCGACATCATCAAATTTTATCTGTCCTGTATCAGGGTTTATTAATCCAGCAATAAGTCTTAAAATGGTCGTTTTACCACATCCCGATGGTCCTAAAAGTACCATTGTTTTACCTTCAGGTATTGTTAAATTTATATTATTAAGATAAAAATTTTCTTTATAAATATTATTTATCTTATCAGGCGGCATAATATCATTGATCATTTTGTAATTGAGAGCATTAACACCTTTTAATGAAGCGGTACTTATTATTTTATAGACAGAATGACGATTAAATATATTACTTGATAAATACTTACAGACGTTAAATAATTCTATTTTAGCCATGCAATCTCCTTGAAATAGATATTATATCATTGAATAAATATTAAAAGTATTAATTATTAATCTTTGTTATAAATTATAGGATTTATAAGCACGATATTATTTGCTTTATATTATTCATGCCATATTTAATGGAGAGGCAGAAATATAATTTCATAATCTTGACATCTAATTCAAATTCCTTTAGATTAATGAAATAAGTAATAAATTTGGAGAAATATAAATGGCAATAACAGCTGAAATTCAAAAACGTATAGACGAATGGACTAAACCTCCTTACAGCAAAGAGTGTATCGATGAAATAAATTCTTTAATTAAAGAAAATAATGAGAAAGAACTTATTGAAAGATTTGGTGCTGAGCTTGATTTTGGTACAGGCGGAATAAGAGGGATTATAGGCTTTGGTACAAACAGGATGAATATTTTTATTATTGCAAAATGTACTCAAGGATTGGCAAATTATGTATTAAAATCGGGGGTCAGAGCTCCAAAAGCAGTGATCGCTTATGATTCCAGGCATTTTTCAAAGGAATTTGCGACAAAAACAGCTGTTGTATTGGCAAGTAATGGTATTAAAACGTATTTATTTGAGAGTTTAAGACCTACCCCGGAATTAAGTTTTGCCATCAGATATCTTGGATGTACAACTGGTGTCGTAATAACTGCAAGTCATAACCCAAAAGAATACAATGGGTATAAGGCATACTGGTCCGACGGATCACAATTGATATATCCTCATGATAAAGGTGTTATAGATGAAGTCAGGAACATAAAATCTCTCGATCAGGTTAAGATTAAAGAATTAAATGAACTGGTTCCAAGCAATATGATTGAATATATTGGGAAAAAAATTGATGATGCTTTTATAGAAGAGATATTAAAATTATCTATAAACAGGGATAAAATTAAAAATAGCAATGTTAAAATAGTTTATACTCCTCTGCATGGTACCGGTGCAACGTTGATTCCACAGGCTCTTGAAAAGCTGGGGATTGGCAAGCCGGTTTGTGTTGACGAGCAGATGATCGCTGATCCTGATTTTTCGACAGTGAAATATCCAAATCCCGAAGAAGCAGAAGCTTTATCTATGGCAATTAATAAAGCAAAAGAAATAAATGCAGATATAGTCATAGCAACCGATCCGGATGCAGACAGGATGGGTATTGTAGTCAAAAATAAAAAAAATGAATTTCAGATAATAACCGGCAATCAAATAGGCTGTATTTTGGAGTATTATATACTAAAAAGCAAAAAAGATTTGGGGACAGAGCTCAAAAATTGCGCCGTTATTAAAACAATTGTAACAACCGATCTTCAGGATGAAATCGGGAAGAGTTTTGGCGTTAAGGTATTTAATGTACTGACAGGTTTTAAATATATAGGCGGTAAAATAAAGCAATTTGAGGAGGATTCGTCGTATAAGTATATTTTTGGCGGAGAAGAAAGTTACGGATATTTGACAGGGACTCATGCGAGGGACAAAGATGCAATCGGAGCGAGTCTAATGATTGCTGAGTGTGCATGTTATATTAAAAAGCAGTTTGGGATGTCGATAGCCGATTATCTTGATGAAATCTATCAAAAATACGGCTATTATCTTGATAGTCTGGAGACACGTACCATAAAGGGGCTTTCAGGGTTACAGGTTATTTTAAAAATCATGGAATATTTTAGATCAAATCAAATAAATAATATTGCCGGTATTAACGTCAAAACTAAAATTGATTATCAAAATGAAAAAGTGTATGACAGTGATGATAAAAAATATCTTTTGCCTGCTTCTAATGTTATACAGTATTTTATGGAAGACGGCTCAAGGATTACACTGCGACCATCGGGGACAGAGCCCAAAATCAAGTTTTATTTTTCTACAAAAGCAAATAGTATGGAAAAAGCTCAGGATAAAATAATCAGTTTTAAAAATGATTTTATGAAAATAGTTGACGATATAATTAAAAAGAATGAATAAAAGAATATTATTATTGCCCGCATTATTAATTTTATTGTTTATAATCCCTGTTTTGTCTCAAGGATCAGAAATATATAAAATAAGCCCTGCTTTTAAATTGAATGACAAGAAAAAATATAAAATAACTAAAAAAATTGAGAGTGATAATAAAAATGTTGAAATAAATTTTATTGTTACTATATCCCTGATAAAGCAGTTAGAGGATGGATTTATTTTAAAATGGGACTATGACAAAGTAGAGTCGTCTGAAAATAATTATAATTCTATCATAATCGATTATTTTAAAAAAAGTTCCCCTGAATACAAAATTGATTTTAGCGGCAATTTTATCGGATTTGTTGATTTTAAGAAGACTAAAGATGATTTTAATAAATTCATTGATAAAATGATAAATAACGAAAAGAGTAATTATAAAAAAGAAAAATTAAAATATACAATTAATAATTTTATGGAGAATGATGATAAGTTGATATCCTTATTAAATAAGGATATTTTACTGTTTCATAATATGGATTTGTATAATAAAGAGCTTGATATAGATAATGCTTTTAGCTATTATACAGGGATTCCCAATTTGTGGGGTAATGAGCCTTTTTACGGAATGTTGAATTACAAATTAAATAAAATAAGCGATAATAAAGTAGAAATAATAATTAATAGGGAATTGGATAGGGAAAAGTCTGTTGCTAACATTATGAATATTCTTAACTCTGCAATAAAAGATGATAAAAAAAGTAATAATACGAAAATATTAGATCTATTAAAAGGTATTGAAATAAACGAAGAGTTTATTTATATCGTATATGATTTTGATCCGTGGTTTGAAAGTATCGAGTATACAAAAATATTAAAATTACAAGAAATCGAAGAAAAAGAATCAACAATTTTTTCACTTGAAAAATAAGTATTTGATATAATTAAAGAGAGTAAAATGTATTCTACCAAATTGATTGAAAGATTGATTATTTACAAGCATTTTCTTGAGCAGATTAAAAAAAATGATGATAATAAGATAAATATTTTTTCACATGAGCTGGCTGATCTTACTAATTTTACTCCTTCACAGATACGTAAGGATATAATGATAATAGAATATTCCGGTAATCAAAAAAATGGCTATAATATCGATGATCTAATTAATCACATAAAAACTTTTTTGAATCCCTCTCAAAATATGAATATGATAATTATCGGAGTAGGCAACCTCGGTAAAGCTATACTTCATTATTTTGCAAACATAAAATCAAAGTATTCGATCATTGCATGCTTTGATATTGACAAAAATCTTATCGGCAGTTTTATATACTACACCAAATGCTATCATATAGATGAATTGGAAAAGATTATAAAAGAGAATAATGTAAAAAATGCCATATTGACTCTGCCTCCTGAAAATGCTCAAGGCATGACCGATGTGCTTATTAATTATGGAATACAGGGAATTATTAATTTTACTACTATAAGATTAAAAGTGCCGTCAAATGTTTATGTTGAAAATATTGATTTTCTTGCAAGTATAGAGAAAATTTCATTTTTCACAAGAAAGGATTAGTATGTTTTATGCTATTCCTTTGTCTGTACCATGTCATTCCTGCGAAGGCAGGAATCTCGATTTATAAATTTTAAATAATAATTAGTGCGTGATTTTACAATATTTTATTTAGAGTGCGTCCCAAAATTATCTTTTTTGATGACATAATCTAAAACA
>CAZHHK010000166.1:0-4813 GCA_964531405.1 uncultured Spirochaetales bacterium
TGTTTGCCGTTACTGTCAAAAATTTATCCTGAGGTATTGTCGAAAAAAATATCTGAAAATAATTTTAAAATTTTTTATTACTTATAAATCGTATAATCTCCTTTGTGTAAACTGCAATAATCTCATCATTATCAGCCGACAAGAATAAATCGTGAATTCTATATGAACCTTCCAACATTATCTTTTTTATAAATTCTTTCGTATTAGTATCCCAGATAAAAATTTCGTTTGATTTTCCCTGGAATATAAAAATCTTTGCATCATTTGAAAGATAAAATGCACTGAAGTTTATAGGCCCGGTTATTTCATGCTCCTCAGCCGTGTCAGTATCAATCATCGAGCAGTAATATCCGTTAGAAATGAATATTTTTTTTAAATCATCAGAAGTAATGATATAATTGAAATACTTTTTGCTTTTAAATGCTTTTATAATTGTTTTAGTCTTAAAATCCCAGATAAAAAAATATCCTCCCCAATGAGCTGTGATAATTTTTGTGCCATCATCTGAAAATCTGGAAAATTTCATTTCACCAATTTCATCTTTTTTATTTAAATTAGGATTTATAAATTCAATCATTTCGTTAGTCTGCAAATTTATTAAATTAATTTTTGAATAATCATCATAATCATTCATAATAATATATTTTTCATCCGGACTTATCGAAAGAGCATGATTATAATTATTCGCATATTCTCTATAAATATTGAATAATAGATAATAGGTACAGGATTTGCCATCTAATTTATAAACGTCACCGTCAATTATAATATAATTTTTTGATTTGGAGACTATCAATAAGTTAGGATGAAAATTTTTAGTGTAAATTTCTACGATTTTCTGTTTTTTTGAAATCTCATAGATCAGGACAACTCCACCTCTCATATAGGCATATAGATATTTACCGTCGTCAGAGATGCAGCTTAAAGCAAATTCATTTTCATAAGGTTTAAAAGAATTAATCTGGTTCCCTGTTGATATATCGAATATTCTGACTGCGCTGTATCCGCCTAAACCTGTTTGAATATATTTATCTGTTAGATTAAAATTTTTGATTTCATAATCATTTAATTCTTTTGACCATAAAATATTGCCTGTAGAGAAATTCCTGGCTTCAAGATGATTAACATAGTCGTCAGTTCTATAGCAAGAAATTATACTATTATTATCCGGTGATAATTTAAAATTTTTTGAATAAGTATTAATTGTTTTATTAATGGAATCTGATTTAATATCATAAAAAGTCAGTTTATAATAGCTTTTACCATTATTGTATTCATATTGGTTATATAACAAATACTTATCATCATTTGAAAATACAGGGTTGTATGCGCTTTCAATTTCTTTCAATAACTCACCAGTTTTAAAATCAAATAAATAAATATAATATGAACTGCATGCAATATATGTATTATTTTTTGAAATACTTAAATGATTAATGCTGGTCTTAATATTGGATATAGCATTTAACATGCTGCCTGTTTTTAGATCATATATTTTAATGGAATTACTTTTTGCGCATGTCAAGTAATTACTGTCACTTGAAATAACCGCATTGTTGAATGATTCATAAATCGAGTATATTTTGTTACCTGTGTCAAAATCATAGACTTCGAGTATTTCTCCATAACATACAATAAATTTATTGCATGTTGATAATAAAATATTATCACTATTATATTTTTTATTTAAATTTATTATTCTTAAGAGTTTTAAGCTTTTTATATCAAATATATAAATGTTATCCCGCAGCATGACTAAATATTTATTGTCATACGATATGCAGGATGATTTATATTCTTTTTCATCTTTAATGGTTATATCATTATATTGAAGTACATTTTTATTTAAGTCATCCAGCGAATTATCAATAACATTTTCAATAATATAAAAATTATTAACAGTATTATTATCAATATTTAAAATTTTAAAACCATTTTCTGTACCGCAGATCAGATGCCTACCGTCATTCATTGCACATAACGAGTAAATCGGATCGATGAATTCAATCTGACTTAGTGTTTTATTTTTATAATTATATAAATTTAATTTAAATTCATAAGGCATTTTAGAATAAATAAGTTTGTTTTGTGACTCTATAAAAACAGGTTTAATATTATCTTCAATAAGCTCTTTATTGTAATAGAATAATTTACCGTTATAATCGTATATCCATACCCATCCTTCGTTATTATAATATTTTACAACCGTAAAATATTCATTATCTGATGAGAATGAAATATGCCCATAGTAAAATTCAACATCCCGTATTTTTTTCTCGTTTCTGTCAATTATAAATTTGATATTATTTTTTTCTACAATTAATCTGCTGCCATTTGGGAAGATACCCCATATTCTATCGAATTTATCTTTTGTGCTGTAAATTAATTCTCCCTGGATATTCCAGATTTTAAGTGTCTTTTCTGTCCATCCACAAATTTCATCACCTGCAATATTTATGCCGATTATTTTATCTAGGAAGATACCGTATTTTTTAATGATATTGCCTTGAGAATCCCATAGAATCAAATTGCCGTCATCTCCGGCGCTTAAAATTTTATTTGAATTATCTGAAAAAATTATTAAATTCACTTTTCCTGTATGACCATAAAATTTATTTATTAAAGCCCCTTCAATATTCCACAAGAGTATATTTGCTCCATCGCCGTTAGTTGCGATTATTTTATCATCGCTTGATATTGCAATCGTAGTAACAGAGGAAGATGTACCTGTTATTATTTTTTCTATATTTCCGTTTTTCATCCATTTGCCGATCGTTTCATTCCAGTTTGATGTTGTTACAAGCCAGGGTTTGCCGAAAATACTGTTTATAATTTGACCGTTTATATTTTTAACAGAAATTACTTCACTGTGTTTCTCCGAATTAATCTGAAAAGCCCCCCAGCGATTTAAAAAGGTGCCTAATCCAATGTAAGCGGCATAATATTTTTCATCAGGAGAAAAGCAGAATTGCGTGAAGTTGTCCTTAATTAGTTTTACAGGTTTGCCGTTTATATTTATTTCATTGATTTTATCTTTGTTGTTATATGGCTTTCCGCCTATAATAAAATATTTTCCTGAAGGGGAAAAACCTATGGAAGTTGAAGTATATTCAAGACATAAAGACTGAATAATTTTACCGTTTATATCACTGAAGCAAATTGTATTATCAGTTGAAGATGATGCAATTATTTTATCATCGGGTGAGAAGCAAATTTTATCAATTTTATTTGTATGTATTGCATTATTTGTAATTAAACTTCCGTTTATATCCCAAAGATAAATCCTGCCGTTTGATGTTCCTCCTGCTATAAATTTGTCATTGTTAGAAAAGGCAATAGCCGTAATATTTTTATCAGGTGATTGCCATGTTTTTATGATCTTGAATACTTTTGATGTTTCATCGAATTCAAAAATATCGATCGTATTATTCATGCTGCTTATAACGACAAACATACCGTTATATGATATTTCAAAAGACAGCACGGGCATTTCATAACTGATAGATTTACCATGCATATTAAAATTTTCATAATTAATATCATAAAAATAATGAAACTTACCGTTCTGTGTTTTATAAATCATTTTTTTCCCATCAGATGAAAGTTTGAATTCAGAATTTGCATTCATAAATATTTCTTGATTTTGATCCTGAAGGTATTTATTATATGTATTGTCTTTTTCTGTCTTAGATAAAGAATTAATAAGATCATCCTGCTTGTATAGATATATATCATTGATTATATAACAACTTCCGTATTTTTTGCTGTTGTAAAAATTCCCGGTGTAATCTTTGTCAAATGTTCCGGCATATACGGGATTTGATAATCCTTCATAATAGTCCTGATTAATTTGATAAAAAAATATTTTTGTCTTATTATCTTCTACACCGCTGTGCTCTTCCCATTTAAGCCATGTCCCATCCTGACTTATCTGTACTTCATCGATATATTGTCTTTCCCCTGCTTTTTGTTTTATTATAGTTTTTTGATCGACGATTTTATAGTTTTCATCCCATCTTATAATTATAAATCTATCAGGTATTCCTTCTTCTTCAATTTCACCGATCAATAAATTTTTTTCATAACAGATATTACTGTATTTTAAATTACAGCTAAAGGTTTCATTTTTGGGATAAAATAATATACTTTTTTCGGTTAATATTTTAGTCAGTTCATTCTCCTCAATATTTTTAAAGAATAAATCCGTTATATACCAGTGATATTTTTGAGGTCCTTTTATAAATTCACAGACTAAAAGCTTTCCAAAAAAAGGGAAAATAAAACATGAAGGCACTCTTATCCTTTGTATTTCTCTAAAATTTAGTGCATCATAAAGTATATAATAATCACTGCCTCCTGATTCACTTACATCGATAAATATTATTTTTTTATCCTCATCGGCAATGAATACATTCACAACTTTAGAATTACCATCGCCGCACATTAGGTATCCTTCTTTGCCTGTGATACTATCAAAAATATGGAAACCTCTATAACCAATAAGCCGCCAAGATAAATTATTTTTATCATCTTGAAATTTTAAATCTTTAGGCTTATTCGTTTTATTGAGAATTACTGGATTGATATTGGGTTTAATCATATCAATTCTTATCGAATTAAGTTTATCATTTGATTTATCTGCATGTATATCGAGAATTAAAAAAACAACAAATGTTAGTAATAAGAAAGTTTTTTTTATCATAATTATTTTTATCTCTTTTTAATTATTCTAAATCTGTTTGCGATATCGTTAAAAAATTATTTTTCAATTGTTGTTATCGTTATAAACGTTTCGGCTTTTTCTTCTTTTTGA
>CAZHHK010000167.1:0-4747 GCA_964531405.1 uncultured Spirochaetales bacterium
ATTTGTTTTAGATTATGTCATCAAAAAAGATAATTTTGGGACGCACTCTAAGTATTATACAACTTTTTTAAAGGGCATCTAATATTCCTTCTGTGCTGCGGTGCTCGGCTTCGGGAGTACCCTACGCCTGCGCTCCTTGGGCTGCTCCTCGCGCACCTTTTTGTGTATAGCTAATCTTATTAATTTTATCAGCAAGCTGGATTCAGCAAAAGGTGCGCGATTCGCTACGCACACATAAAAGTGCTTGATTGATTTAATTAAAAATTAATGTTGATATTAATTATTGAATTTTGATATTATGATTGTGGGTTGATTTTAATGACCGCACTTTTACGTCATTAAATTGCAAACCGTTAGGCGCCATAAAATTAGCTTTGGAAGGCAATATGAGTATTTTTGATAAGTTCACTAAAAAGAAAGAACCTTATAGTGGTGATTTATCTAAGACTAATATTTTATATCATTTATTATCAATACCAAAAAATAATAGGGATAATAAATGGAATGAACAATTTCTAATTAATATTTCAGAAGCAAGTTTACGATGCTCTGATCCACAGGTAATAATTGGGCCAGATGGATTCCCATATTTTCAATTGTTTCTTCCTATTCCAAATCAAGAATTTCAATGTTTTGTAATAAAATATATGGCTAATGATTTTCTTATTAAAAAAGGATTAGGTGTAGTAATTAACCCTAATAATGGTAATCCAGACTGGGTTTTTTCCTATGGCGATATTCTTAACTATTACTTAAAAGGTGAATTTTATAGTAAAATTAATCCCGATATTCCTACTAAAACAGAAACACTTGAAAAAGAACAGAAAGTATTAGTTGGTCAACCTTCTGAAACAATTTTACCAAAATCAACACGATATCATATAAAGCAATTATTAATAAAATTAGGTATAAATAATCCCAAAATATTTTTAATGCATAGATTAGATAAAGGATTCCAAGAGTTGGTTTTCAACATAAGTCCCGATAAATTTAAATCATATGAAGAATTTGAAAATACTATGAAATTGATTACTTGGTATTTACCAAGACATTATTCTATTTGCGCTATGAATGAAGATGAAAAAACGATAAATAATTTTATGGATCTATAATTTTACGGCGCCTAACACACCGTATGTGCTGTGGTGCTCGGACTTCTCGAATACTCAAAGTCTGTGCTCCTCGGTGCTGTTCATCGAGCACCTTTTTGTGTATAGTTAAACTTATTAATTTTATCAGCAAGCTGGATTTAGCAAAAAGGTGCGCGATTCGCGATGCACACATAAAAGTGCTTGATTGGTTTAATTAAAATAAATTTGTTGATATTAATTATTGAATTTTGATATTATGTTTGTGGGGTTTTTTTAATGATCCGCTTTTGCGTTGCATACGGTGAGTCGTTGTGTGCAATAAACTGAGAAAATGAATATTTTAGCCGTCGCCGGAAACAGGGAAAAACACAATCTTGAAAAATTAAATATCAATCAATTTTTTGGAGCCAATAAATGAAGCTAATTGCTGAACCAAGTGTTTCACTTTGTGATGATAGAATTAAAATTATTATTTCAGATTTGCCTTCCAGAGGGAAAGTGAGGGTTGACGCTTCAATGTGCTACCCTTGGGCACCAAATACCAAGTTTGAATCGTTTGCAATTTTTACTGCTGATGAATCAGGAATAGTTGATTTGTCAAAGCAAAAACCCGATTCCGGCAGTTATGATTATATTGACAGTATGGGATTGTTTACATCTCTTCAATGCCGGGACGCAAAAGCATTTGGTAAAATAGGTAAGAATGTGTCTCTGGATAAAAATCTGTTTATTGAAATAACCGCAAAATGTGGACAGGAAACTGAAAGCGTCAGACTTGAACGTCTATTTTATGAAAAGAATATTAAACGCCTGAAAATTACCGATGATTTCATAGGTGAATTATTTTATACTGAAAATTCAAACAACAAAACCGTTTTATTCTTGGGTGGTTCTGGAAGTGATAACTTGGACTTGTTATCTCTATACGCTGCCCCATTAGCGAGCCATGGTTTGAACGTACTAGCGGTAGTATATTTTGGTGCAAAAGGATTACCCAAAAATCTCGCAGAAATCCCTCTTGAATATTTTGAAAAAGTTTTTAATTGGTTTTCGAAACATCCCGCAACACGCGGAAAAGAGATTCAATTGTATTGCATTTCCAAAGGTGCGGAGCTTGGTCTTATCCTTGCATCCAAATACCCCTTTATAACAAAAGTTGTTGCTTGTGCTCCGCATGCTTATTGTTTTCAAGGACTCAAATTCACTGAAACTGTTTCCTCGTGGACAGAAAACAGTAAACCTTTGCCATTTATTCGATGGAAAATTAGTTGGTTTCTTAAATATATATTGAGCTGCTTCATAAAAAATGAGCCCTTTGGATTTAATTATTTGTACAAGAAGATTTTATTAAATGCAAAAAATAAAAATAAGGCAAGAATCAAAATAGAAAATGCCAAAGCCGATTTTTTGTTTTTTACGACTAAAGACTGTAATATGTGGAACACGTATGATGGCTGCCTTGAAATAATAGATACTCTACGCAAATCAAACTATCAACACAAATACGATCTTATCGTATATGATGACGGGGGTGAACCATATGCACCAGCGTATTTAATTCCTTATGGGGAGGGAAAACTTAAAATTGCACCGAGGCTTGTTCTTTCGATTGGTGGGACGACCAGAGGCAATGCCTATACACAAGTGGATTCATGGTATAAAGCCATTGAATTTTTGAAGGAATAGGATAGAAGTACTTATAGAAATCGGCGGTGGCATAAAAAATAATATTCGGTAAAAAAGAATAACAATATGGTAGGTGCTAGTTTACAGCATGCAACAGCTAAAGCTCAAAGCAGCACTTTGAGCGTTTATTATCACGTTAGGCGCTATACTAAAAAGGAGCAAATATGAAAATATTATATCAATTAATAATTGTTTTTATGGTGCTTCAATTAACATTTTCTGAGGAAGATAAAATACCATTAAATGAAACCCCAATGTATGGTTCAAAAGATGGCAATTATATTTTAAAAGAACATGATAAAAAATTTATCAAAGAATTAGTAGATAAACTAGGAAGTATTGATGCTGCGTATCATGAATGTATTAAACGATCATGGCAGTTTTATAATAATAAAGATTATAAAATGGCAATAGTTAGAGCAAATCAAGCATGGTTATTTAAGAAAGATGATTATGAAGTATATTATTTATTTGGATTAGCCACATCAAGTAAAAGTTATATTAATCAAACTAAAAATAAAATAAATTTAATAAATGATGCAATTTCATATTTTATATTATCTTTAAAATACAATGAAAAACATGCAGTGAGTTATGCAAATATAGGAAGATTGTGCAGAGATTTAGTGTTTTCTTATTATCAATTTAAAATTAAAGTTGACAGTAATCAAATAAATGAGTTAATGTTAAAATCAAAACAATTTTTAGAAAAATCATTAAATTATGCTAGTAAAGATGATGAGTTTGGATATATTTATTATCAATTAGCTATACAAAATGCGATGTTAGGCGAATATAAAAAAGCATGGGAGTGTATTTATTTAGTCAAAAAATATAAATGTAATTATTTAATTGAAAAAGGGTTTATTGAAAAACTAGATGAAGATTATCCAGATCCAGGTGAATAATAGCACGGCTGTATAACAGCAAGTTAGCGTTATGCTCGGGGAGTGCCCTTGCTTGGGCTAAAGCCACATTTGGGCTTCGTGAGTATACTCCGTCAAAACGTTCCTATGCATGGACAGTTGTATGTAATTTGCGCCAAAATATTTGGCAGTATTATTTATAAAAAGGGGTTAAAATTTTGATATTTTTATTAATTTGGATTTTAGCTTTAATTGTAGGAGTCATTACAACTATTATTAATCCAGCGTTAAGATCTATTCAATCAATATCTTTTAATTTATTATTTTATCAAATAACAATAACAATTACGTTGTCAGGTTTTGTTAGTTTTGTAGGACATGTATTCAAATCAGATATTATTGCTATAAAAAATAATTGGCCAAAAGGTAATCTTTTCCAAAAAGAATTGGGATTTTCACAATTGGGATGGACTTTTGCAGGCTTGTTATCATTGTGGTATAACAATTCAAAATTGTGGATTCCAATAATAATAATATTTTCTACAATGTATATTGGCGCAGCAATTATTCACATTTTTGATATAAAGAAAAATAAAAATCATATTAAGGGAAATCCTTTTATAATACTTGTTGATATATTGATTCCAGTAACAATTATTATTCTATCAATACTAGCAAAAATTTGGTAAGCATGGCGCGAACTACATAAACAGTAAGTCAACGGTTTCGGCGGAGTACCGCCTTCACCAAGTAACCTAGATGTTGGTAGTAAAATATACTTGTTAATTTTAGTAAATGATTTTTGATATAATGTGGTGAGAGTTAATAATAATAAACGGCGACTTCACTGACTCGCACCGTTATTGGCAGTGTCTGGGCTTGGGCTGGCAGGAAAACGAAGAGTCCGCATCTGTTGCGAGCAAGAGAAGAAAATGAATAAAAACTTAAAACATTTACAAAACGACAACACAATTTTTTCACAAAAATTAAGGCTTAAGCATTTTCTACATTTGTTTAAGCTTTTTTTTATAAATTTTAGTAAAACACATATGTAACTGTCCATGCAAATTGCAAAAAAAGACCATTGAGTTTGAAATAAAAATA
>CAZHHK010000168.1:0-4693 GCA_964531405.1 uncultured Spirochaetales bacterium
AACTCCAATTAAGAAAATTCGCCTAATCTTTTTATTAGACGAATTCATATAATTCAACCTATGTTTTATATTTTACTCTTAAGCGTTTAAAAATACAATAATTATTTGTTTAAATTTTGTAAAATTTAAAAAATTTTTTCTTTGGTTGTAAAGGAAAATTAAGAAAAAAGTGTTTAATATTTATATATATTTATAAAATTTCAGTGAGGCAGAAAATGAATGAAAAACAAATTGAATATTTAAGTAATTTTCAAAGAGAATTAAGAAATCGAAATTATGCATTTAGTACTTTTAAAATTTATACTTATTGGATTGTAAAATACTTTAACTTTTCATTAAAAAATCCTAATTTATATGAAAAAAAATCCATATCGGTTTTCCTTGATACTATAAAAAGCTCTGAGCAAAGAAGACTGGCATACCAAAGTATTAGAAATTATTACAAATTATCATTAAAAACCAATTGCCCTTATATTCTAGAAAACATTAAAGTTAAAAAAAGATTACCTCTGGTATTATCAAAAGAAGAAATTTTATCTATTTTAAGCTCAATAAAAAATGACACACACAGATTAATGATATCCTTTTTATATGGAAGCGGATTAAGGATCAGCGAGCTTATAAATATTAAAGTTACAGATATTAATCTTCAAAATAATACTCTGCAAATAAAAAATTCAAAAGGGAATAAGGATAGAATTACTATTATTTCTGAAAAACTGAAAGATCAAATTAAAAAAGCCATGATAAGAAAAAGTAGCGAGAGCTATTTATTCACAACAAATAAAAACAAAAAATATTGCAAAAGAACAATACAACAAATTTTTAATACTGCATTGATAAAAAGTAAGATTAACAAAAAAGCTACATGCCATACATTACGGCACAGTTTTGCCACTCATCTGATTCAGGAAGGCGTAGATATAAGGACAATTAAAAAATTGCTTGGACATAAATCAATTAAAACAACCATGATATATCTGCATTTAACAGATATATTTATGACAAAAATAAAAAGTCCTCTTTGATTTTTTATGCATGTCTAACACAGGATATGGAATATTTTAGTAGCATGTCAAATCAAGCTTTTAGGAATAGATTAAAAGTTATAATAACTACCAGCTTGAGTAAATCCTCTGAAACCATCTTTTTCTGGATCAAAATCTTTTGAATTATCCCCATAATGCACAAGATAAATCATCGAGCGAATATTTTCCGGCAGTGTTAATAATTCCTCATAAGAAGCATGTACTCCGCCTTTAAAAAGCTGGCAATCATGAAAAATATGCTTAATCGAATAATTATCGCCGGTAAATTCATCGATTAAACTTTTGTCAAATCTTGTATCCGATGTAAACAAAATCTTATCATCAATTATCAATCCATAAGACAAAAACGAATCAACCCATGAAATTGCGCTATCTGGTATGTGCATTGTTGGAAAAAGTTTTATATTAATATCTTCAAAATCAACGTTAAACAATGGCCTTGGCTCATTTTGCAGTTTAGCAGGCCTAATAACTCTAAAAAAATCTTCAAATTCAAGATACTTTTTATTATTTCTTTCATTATAGGCACACCCGCCTTTTAAAGAATCATTCCAGAGTATTTCTTCGTATTCTTTGGTTATTATCATGAACGGTTTTTGCTTTTTGAAATATCTACTTACCAGAGCAAATTCCTCAAGACCACCGATATGATCCGCATGAGAATGAGTTATTAAAAGATTATTAATGCTTGATACTGATATTCCATATTCATACAAGGCTTGAGTACATTTAGTACCACAATCAACCAATATATGTGTATTACCTTTTATTATCAACAAATTATTTTGGTAATTTACTTTAGAAAAAGCGGATCCCGTGCCAATCCAAAACAAACTTAAATTTCCATCATTTATTAAAGATAATTTTTCATTTTTTTTTAATTTCACTATTTTAGGCTTCTGACTCATATTTCTCTCATGATTTTATCGTTTTTATAGAATTATCGGAAAATATACAGCTAAAACTTCATTACTTAATCAAATAATTTTAATAATATATCCTAAGAAATGTTTTAAAAATCTGAAATGCTATTAAATATAACTGATAATTGTTTTTGCTATATCATCCAAATTAACCAAATTTTGAGCGCCACCGCATTTATATGCCTCTTTTGGCATGCCAAATATCAAGGATGACTCTTCATCTTGTGCAAAAGTCTTAGCTCCAGCTTGCCTCATTTTCAATAATCCGTTAGCTCCATCTCTACCCATGCCGGTCAATACCACACCTATTGCATTGCTTCCTGCATTTTTTGCAACAGACTCAAAAAGCACATCAACAGAAGGTGAATGTCCATTTACTGGTTCACCACGAGTGCATTCTATCTCAAAATATCCGGATCTTTTAAGTATTCTCATTTGCAAACCACCCGGAGCAATATAGACTTTGCCGTTGGCAATAATATCACCGTTTTCTGCTTCTTTTACACTTACTTTTGAAATACTGTTTAATCTATCTGCAAACATCTTTGTAAAAACAGGAGGCATATGTTGCACAACAACAGTCCCTGGTATATTCTCAGGAAGCTCTTCAATTATTTTTGTTAAAGCCTGAGTACCACCAGTTGAAGCTCCAATTGCAATAATTTTATCTGATTTCCTTTGAAGATCTATTTTCCTTCGTTTTTCCAATTCAGTTGTTAAATGATACTCTTTCTTTTTAATAAATTTTGACAGATCCACATTTGAAGCCATTTTAATTTTTTCCTTTAAATCTGTTATCATTGCTAGTGGTGTTATACCATTTGTAGAAGAAGCCTTCAATACAAAATCAACTGCTCCGTATTCTAAAGCCTGTAACGTTGCCTTTGAGCCGGATTCGGTCATAGCGCTAACCATAATCACAGGCAGAGGGTCTGTCAGCATAAGTCGACGAAGGAATTCAAGTCCGTTTATACCAGGCATTTCAATATCTAATGTTATAACATCTGGCTTTTTAAAGAATATTTTATCTTTTGCCGCAATGGCATTAGATGCCTTGCCTACAACTTCAATAAGAGAATCAGAAGACAAATTTTTCTCCAAAAAATCCCTGGTCACAGCAGAATCATCAACTATAAGTACTTTTATTCTCTTCATATTTTATAATCTCTCTATATAACCCTTTGATTTAGTGTCCTCTAAAAAGATAAAAGATACCATACTATACATGTAAACAAGTGGTTCACATAAAGTTCGGTTTAATAAATCAACTCCAAATCAAAGCCAGATAAATGAATACTACTATAATATTATAAAGAATATGATTTTGCTTCAAATAAAATAATAAATAAACTCTCAAATATAAGAAAAAATCAACTTATTTTTTTTAATTCAAAAATATTATTAAGATATTCCCTCTGAATTTTAAATTTCTCAATTATTGATTCTAGTATATCTGCCTGACTTGCAAGCTCTTCAGCTGCCGAAGCTGACTCCTCAGCACTTGCAGTATTAGACTGTGTCACCTGATCTATCTGCCCCAGAGCCTGGCTTACCTGATCTAATCCCTGCATTTGTTCCTTGCTTGCCACTGCTATCTCTTCAACAAGATCTGCTACTTTTTTTGCACCCTCTGTTATATCCTCCAGTTGCTTTGTTGTAACTTCTACTAATACATTGCCATTTTTGATATTTTTTATAGTTTCCTCTATCATCTCGGTAGTTTCTTTTACACTCTTCGCACTTCTTGAAGCAAGACTCCTAACTTCTTCGGCTACAACAGCAAATCCTTTACCGTATTTCCCTGCGCGCGCCGCCTCGACATTTGCATTTAATGCAAGAAGGTTTGTCTGGAATGCGATATCATCAATTATCTTAATTATATTTTTAATTTTATCTGCACTTGAATTAATTCTTTCCATTGCGCCAACAAGTTCCTTAATCTGATCGTTACCCTTTTGTGCACTTTGCATCGCTTCTTTTGCAATGCCATTTGCTTCATAAGCATTATCGGAATTCCTTTTTGACTGAGAATTTATTTCTGTTAAACTTGAGGTAATTTCTTCAAGAGAACTTGCCTGTTCCGTCGCTCCCTGAGAAAGAATTTGACTTGTCTGAGAAACCTGATTTGCCCCGGTAACAACTTGTATAACAGAAGTCTTAACACTATACATTAATTCATTTAACGATTTTAAAGTCTGCAACAAAGCATTTCCCAGTTTATCTTCTTGTGATGAGACCATAACATCAACGGTTAAATTTCCTTCTGCAATATTTTCTGCTATCTTAACTTTTTCAAGCTGGTAATCAATCATTTTTGAGAATGCTCTGCCGACATCTCCCAGTTCATCGTTTTTTTTTATTCTATCCATTTCGTCAAGATTAACGCCTTTTAATCCTACATCTCCAATAGATAGTCTTCCAGCACCAAGAGTAATTATTTTTATAGGACCGATTAAAGATAAAACAACAAAAAATACTATAATGGCTGATATTAATATGGCTAAAACAGTTATAATTATCATTACATATCTTAATTCATAAAGAGGCTTATTTATTTCATCAAGATATGATCCTGAAGCAACAATCCAATCCAAACCTTCAAAATATTTATAAAAAACAGCTTTTAATCTTGCCCTTTTTTCTCCAAGATTTCTCCATGGATAATATATTGATGGCGTAACAAACTCGTGACCTCTCATACATCAAAGCCATTATAGTAAT
>CAZHHK010000169.1:0-4651 GCA_964531405.1 uncultured Spirochaetales bacterium
TATTATTATAATGGCTTCGATGTATGAGAGGTCATAAGTTTGTTACGCTATCAAATTTTTAATTATTTTTATTTTATTAATTTCTCTTGAATGATCTTTTCATATATAATATTATTAATAATTATGGAAACAACGACAATTTTTGACAAATTGATCACATTAGAATGGAACGATATTTCAAATTATAGAGACTATTTCACAAAAATGTTTAAAAGCACACCCGCATTCAAACAAAAAAATAAAATTGATATTGTCGTTATGATAATTTCTGAATTACTTGAAAATGTTGTTAAATACACATCAAATAAAACCTGTTTTTTAAAACTTGAAATCGATACCAATAATAATGAAAACAATTTAAACATTATTGTTGAAAACGACAGAAATTCCCAGTCAGACGATGACTATAAAGTTTTGCTTGAAATAGTCGATGAAATCAATAGTTACGAGGATTACAACAAGATGTATCTTGATTTCGCTCAAAAATTTTTTAATGATGAAGATCACAAATCAAAATTCGGGATGGCATTGATGAGAAAATTGACTGAAGGAAATTTAATTGATATAAGCAACGGATCCAGATTCAAACCAGGCACCCAAATAAAATTGAAAACAAAAATTTAATATTTTTAAAGTTAATCTATAACAAAACTATATTCCAATATAAAAATCTTAGATATAAATCCATTGTAAAAATAAGCTTCGCCTGTAATAAAATATTTGATAGCGTGTTGGATATTGAAAAAAAGAATTAGTAAAATTCTTGCATAAATTAAATGTAAAATTATTAAAAATATCTACAATATTTATTTCTTAAAGTATATTATGCAGCAAAATCAATATTTTTTTAAGGATTTTATTATGCGAAATCATGAATATGTGCATGGTTATTCTGAAAAAGAAAATAACAGGCTTTATGATCAGGCAAATACATTAACAGAGATTTTACATCATGATACTTTATTCCCTGCAAACAGTCTTGTACTTGAAGCCGGCTGCGGGGTCGGAGCTCAAACCAAAATTATTGCATCAAAAAATCCGGATTCAAAATTTATTTCCATTGACATTTCCAATGAATCAATTTGCAAGGCGAAAGAATTAATCAGGAAAAATAGAATTAATAATGTGGAATTCCTGCAAGCTGATATAGATAATCTTAAGTTTGATGAAAACAGTTTTGACCATGTATTTGTATGTTTTGTACTGGAGCATCTTAAAGATCCGGTGAACGCCCTTATTAATCTTAAAAAAGTATTGAAAAAAGGCGGTAGTATAACCGTTATAGAAGGAGACCACGGCTCAACTTATTTTCACCCCCATAGTGAAAAAGCAATGAAAACCATACAATGTCTCATTGATATACAGGCTAAAATGGGAGGAAACTCTCTTATCGGTAGACAATTGTATCCTCTTCTTGACAAAGCTGGTTTTAAAAAGATAAATGTTTCACCAAGAATAGTTTATGTCGATGAAACAAAGCCTACACTTGTTAAAGGTTTTATCAAAGAAACTTTTAACGCAATGGTTGAAGGAATAAAAGATATAGCAATAAAACAAAACCTTATTAATTTAAAAGAATGGGAAGAAGGAATCGCGGATCTCTATAAGCCATCATTAAAAGGAGGAGTTTTTTGTTATACATTCTTTAAGGCTATAGCTATAAAACCTTAATTAAAAAACTCATTGTATAACAAATTAACCACCTTTTTGGCAGCATCTTTATCTTCTTTGCAGTCAATGCCTATAATTATATTTCTCTCACTAGGTCCCTGATCTATAAGCTCTATGTTAATACCATTCTTTGAAAGGACAGAGGCAATCCTTGATAATATACCTACAGTATGTCTCATTCCTTCCCCAACAACACAAATTAACGCTTTATTTTGTCGTATTTGGACAGTATCTGCTTCGAGATGCTCCTTAAGCCATTTCATAAAAACTTCGGGCTCGATTTCTCTTCTAATTTGTTCGGATACTCCCGGATAAGTTGTCTTTTCCTTAAACTCTTTGTCAGAAATAACAAGACACATACTATCAATACCTGTTGTTATCTGATCAATGCTAAGTCTATGCTCTTCAAAAATAGTTAATAGCTTATTTGCAAATCCAATTTCCTCATTCATCAATATTTTCTCAATATTAATAAAAGAAACATTCTCAATATGAGCTATGCCAACTACCGGCTTTTGTTTAACAAGCTCTCTGTCATTCACGATTGACGTACCCTTATTCGATGGATTCATTAAATTTCTCAAGCTTATCGGTATACCTGCTTCCATTACAGGTAACATTGCCTCCTGATGCAGTACATTAAAACTTATATACGACAATTCCCTAATTTCCTTATAGGTAACAATATCCATCATTTTTGGATTTTTCACAATACGAGGATCAGTACAGTATACGCCATCAACATCCTTCCAATTTTCATAAAGACTTGCTTTAACCGCTTTAGCAATATCTGCTGCAGTCTTATCCGTACCTCCTCGTGAATATACCATAGGATTATTATTCTTATCTATACCAAAAAAGCCGGGATAAACTATTATTCCATCATAATCTTTAAGCTTGCTCAAATTGCTGTAAGTTTCATCCATTACTTTACCGTCTAACGGGTGGCCTGACAGATAATGACCGATTTCTTTAGGATCAACATACCTTGCATTCAAGCCTCTAATTTCCTTAAGATAATATGCATCCAACCTTGAAAATAATTCTTCACCTGAACCCAATAGTAATGCTCTGTAGTGATCATGAGAAAGCATGTCTTTCTGTTTGATATATCTTTCAAGAATAAAAAGAGTTTCATCAATTTTTTGTTTTGATACCCCCAAAGGCTCAAAAACATAGTAATGATTAAGTTTTATCTTTTCAAATAATTCTTTTGGAAATTCTCCTTTTTTAATTGCAATCTCTGCTCCCTCTAAAAGTAAATCTGTAACCTTCGGCAATCCTTCAACTTTCCCGATTGCAGAATCAACTTTGATTTTTCGATCTATGTTCTTTTCAAATAAATCCGCCGCTATCTTTACCCTGTCTGCACTAGCATTAGCCCAACCGCCGAATTTTGCAACTATAATCCCCATAAAATCAATCCTTATAAATTATTCATCAATTTTTTTTATATCTTTATAAATAACTTTAATACCTTTATCTTTATCCTCTGCTATAACTTTTTCATTACGCTTTTTAACCTTATACCACAAATCGGACAGTTTTTTACCAATTTTAAAATGGCTTAAGAATTTCATAATTTTTTCTTCAAACAACTCTTTTTTTTTAAAATCAAGTAGTACATATCCGATCAATACAAAAACCCACCCCTGCAATACAGGTATTAAACCACTTATAATACCCATAAATAAAAAAGTTATCCCAACTATATTTTTAATTATTTTTTTCAATAAATTATGCCTGATAAATTTAAATTGCAGAGATTATTACATAAAATTTAAAAAATAGTCAATGTAAATAATTAAATGTTTTGTTTTCACAAAGTAAAGATGATCTTCTTTTCTCTAAATTTATTAACATTTACAAAATAAGATTTACACAATAAATATAATTTTTTAGATGGTTAAATATCTATTTTCTCCTTGCCCCAATAAGCCATAATAAGTAGCACCAAGGTAAGTCCAGATAATACTGCATCCATCATGCCGTAAGGTAGATAAAATACCAATCCAGCATATGTAACTAAAGAGAAAAGAATCCCGAGGATCAAACCCCATTTGAAATATTTAAAAACACCTATAGCTGCAAAAATCCTTATAATCCCTGATACCATACTTATTAATATCGTTTGCTCCCAGTTTTCTTTTAATTCCTCAAAGATAAAAAATGGTTGGTTTCTGGTAAAAAGGCTTAGGATTGATAAAACCTCTATAAACCCGTGTATAAATAGAATCACTGCAGAAATTTTAAGAATTATTTTATTTTAATTACATTTAATTTATTAAAATCATTATTATTAAGTTTTGTAAGATTATTCTTTAATCCAAAAAAATAAGCCTTTTTTTGATGGCGTCTAAAATTATCAACACGGCAATTTTGCTTTTATTTGTTGCCAGTTGATCTAAATCATCATCAAAAAGAGGCGTTAGATTATGCTACATTCTTGCGTTGTCTGGGGAATGATTGAGAATTCCCCGGACAACGACTGATTAGCTAACCCACAAAGCAAATGTTTGAGCATAACCGTTGGCTTACATGGTGTCGATCACGGATGATCGATATTATGTAAGCTGCGGTTATGCTAAAGCCGGAGCGATGGACCGCACAGGCGACATTTGCGGTGTTTAAAACTCCGCGCAAAACAGCGGGCGAGGTTTTAACTCGCAACAATATTATGCCGTTTAAATGCGCCGGCTATTATTACTACAAGCACTACAAACCAGACCGGCAGGGTGAGGGCTGTTATTATCATCTGGATCGTTGATTTAATCTTTTGTCTCAATTTAATACTCATTAATCACTGCACCTCATAGATACGATCAAGATCATCATAATCTCCATGCCTGAAATTCCATAAACTATGATCTGCTATTTTAAACATTTTATCATATAAGTCTTTATCTTTTTTTTCTTTGTTTATTGAAAACAGCCACTTTCCATAATCTGCAACCTTAAAATGCTTGTCATCTATAAACTC
>CAZHHK010000170.1:0-4557 GCA_964531405.1 uncultured Spirochaetales bacterium
TTTTATTATTCCGGTTTTGAGCTTTAAAAGTTCCGGTTTTCAATTTTTGCTAACAGATAAATGATTTTGATGAAATTAAATCGCTAAAAACTATGCTATTTTTCTTACATTATATACCTAAAGGTATTTCAATTTTAAATAAATATTGCAATTTATTTCATATATAAAATATCTTGTTGTCTGTTGTCTATTTTAAAATTGCAAAAAAAAGGCTGTATATCCAAAATCGTTGGAAATACAGCCATCTGATTTAATATTTTAATTAAGCTTTATTTGCACTACCTAAAACATTGATATTTTTTTGTTTGTACATTTCGATTAATGCCTGTCTTGCAGGTGTTAAGTATTTCCTTGGATCAAAATCAGCAGGGTTTTCAGCAAAGTGCTTTCTGATTGCAGCTGTCATCCATAATCTTCCGTCAGAGTCGATATTTATTTTACAAACCGACAATTGTGCCGCTTTTCTTAATTGTTCTTCAGGAATACCAATTGAGTCCTTCAACTTACCTCCATAGGTATTAATCATATTAACCGCTTCCATAGGTACCGATGATGAGCCGTGTAATACAATTGGGAATCCAGGAAGTCGTTTTTCGATTTCTTCCAGGATATCGAATCTTAGTGGAGGAGGTATTAATACTCCGTCTTTATTTCTGGTACATTGCTCTGGCTTGAATTTATTAGCACCATGTGATGTACCAATTGAAATTGCAAGAGAATCAACTCCTGTTTTATTAACAAAATCCTGCACTTCTTCAGGTTTTGTATAAGTTGATTTTTCTGCAGATACTTCATCTTCAATGCCAGCTAAAACGCCAAGCTCACCTTCGACTGTAACGTCATATTTATGCGCGTATTCAACAACCTGTTTTGTAAGCTCAACATTTTTTTCATAAGGATGATGTGAGCCATCGATCATAACAGATGAAAAACCTGTTTCAATACATGATTTGCATAATTCAAACGTATCACCATGATCAAGGTGAAGTACAATCGGGATATTTGATCCCATTTCTCTTGCCATTTTTACGGCACCTTCAGCCATGTATCTTAACATGGTCTGATTTGCATATTTTCTTGCACCGCTGGAAACCTGCAGTATAACTGGAGACTTAGTCTCCACACAAGCTGTTATAATAGCCTGTAATTGCTCCATATTATTAAAATTATAAGCAGGTATGGCATATTTGCCTGCCATAGCTTTTTTAAACATATCTCTAGTATTAACTAATCCAAGATCTTTATAAGATATCATTTCGTTACCTTCCCTTATTTATTAATTTTGGACAATAAATTACCAAAAAAATCAAAAAAAGTCAAAGAAGTTATATAAATTTTGATTTTTTGGGGACAGAGCTTTAAAATTTTTAAAAAAATTTGATGCTAATTGATTTTAATGGTATCAACAAAATTACCGGTACCGTTAATTTTGATTTCCTCCTGTTGATTGTTGATATTTAACGTAAACTCGGCATTAGCCCAAAATCTGTATGCCCACATCTCTCCGACTGCTTGAGCTACTATAGAATGAATTACTGGATTAAGTTCATTAAATACCTGAATTCTATCGGTTAATTTATTTACTTTTATTACTGCATTTATTGAATCGCCGGTAGAATCATTGTAATTAATTGTATACATGCAAGGATAGCTAAATTTGGTCTCATTGTCAGAGATTATATTGCAATAATTCAAGCCGGTATTTAAAAAACTCTTTAATATTTTACCTTCTTTAAATATAGTAATCCTGTCAACCTGACTATTATTGGGAAGAATTATTGTATGTATATTTATGGAAAATTTATTGTTGTAAAGCCAGAAACTTCTGATCTTTCTGGGAATTTTCAAAGGCGATGCAGAATTATAATCATGATCTATTGATCCCCTGCCGTTTAATGATATAGTATTATCTTTATACTTTAATACCCCGGATACATAGGCACCGCAGACAGGCTGGCTGAATGACAAATAATTATTGCTGTCTAAAACAACAACTCCATCGCCGAATATTTGAGGAGGATTTATTATATTATATGTTAAATCCAGATTAACATTATTGCTTTTATCACTTAAATGCAGTACATATTTTTTTTCGTTAATAAGCTCAATAACCGCATCGTTGCCTAATTTAATATAAAATCTATCATTATCTATGATAAATTCTTCAGGACCATAGTCATTGTTAAAAGTATATCTTCGTCCATCATTAAATGTTATAACTGTATTAAATTTACAGCCTTTTTTACCCATGAAGGTACTTGAAAATATCAAATTATTAAAAATTGTAATCCCTTGTTCAGGAAACTGTGCTTCGTGAAAATAATTTTCATTCCACTTTGAACCATCTTTATATTTTGTTTTTAACAGAGCTCTTATAGAATACTGGCTGTTGTTTTTATTAGGATCAAATCCTTTAAAATATTCCAAACATGACAGAGTACTATTTGTGAAAAATAAAATTACAATGATTGTTAAAACTTTAAATTTTAAAATATACTTTAATATTTTCACTAAATTGTTCCCTTTTTATATAAATCAATGCAATTAAATATGCCTTATCTACTATAGTACAAATTTTAAGAAATAACAATTATTTTTGTTATTTTGGACAAATTTTACCACTAAATTTTACAAATATCCTAAGAAGTTTTTTAAAAAGTAAATATAATAATTTCATTTAAATAATGCATACTTTAAATATCATAAATTACATTAATTATTTACAATTGAAATACCTTTAGATATATCTTAAATTATACCCTTTGTACTGGGGATATCAGTGCCTTCAATTTTTACTGCTGTCTTCATAGCTTTTGCAAAGGATTTAAATATTGATTCTAAAATATGATGAGAATTATTACCCCGTATTAAATCGATATGAAGAGTAATCTGGCTTGAATTGACAAATCCCCTAAAAAATTCTTCGAATAAATAAGGATTTATATTATTACCGTCATCACTCTGAGGAAAATTAACATTAAATTGAAGATAAGCCCTACCTGAAATATCCATAGAAACCCGTGATAGAGCATCATCAAGAGGCAGGGTAGCATCTGCAAATCTTGTTATGCCTTTTTTATCACCAAGTGCTTCTTTTATAGCATATCCCAATGATATGCCAGTGTCCTCGATTGTATGATGAAAATCAACTTCGATATCACCTTTAACTTTAAGATCAATGTCGATGCAGGAATGCTTTGAAAAACTATTTATCATATGATCTAAAAAAGGTATACCAGTGGAAACATTGCTGTTTCCGATTCCATCGATATTAATGATTAAACTTATGTCTGTTTCTTTTGTCTTTCGTTTATACTCTGCTTTGCGCATTTTTATATCCTGAATTTATTTAAATAATCGAAAAAATTTATTATAAACTTGATTTATCCGTTTTACCATAAATTTTATGCAATGCTCTAACCAAGACTCTGTTAGCTTTTTTATTTCCTACAGAAATTCTTAAGCAATTGTCAAGCATCGGATATTTTGATACATCACGTACAAGTATATCATTCTCAAAAAGCCTGTCAAAAAGCCATTTTGAGTCACTTACTTTCACCAAAAAAAAATTAGCACTCGATGGTATTACCTTAAGCTCTTTAAATTTAGTAAGTTCATTGTAAAGATATTCACGCTCTTTAAGAATTATCTCAACATTTTTGTCAACATAAGACGGATCATTGAATATTTCATCAAGAACAGCTAAAGGAAATATATTGAGGTTATAAGGCAATTTGACCTTAGACAATTGTTTTATGATTTCAGGATTGGAAATCATCATACCAATCCTTAAACCAGCAAGTCCGAATGCCTTAGAAAAAGTCCTTAATATTATTAGGTTGGGATATTGATCTATAAGACCGACAATTGTTTTTCTGCCAAACTGTATATAAGCCTCATCAACCACCACTATGCCGTTTGATGATCTAATGATTTTAACAATGTCATCTTCTGATAAATCCGTGCCGGTAGGATTATTTGGTGAACAGATCACACAAAGTGAACCTTCTGTTTTTACTTCATTTACTATGGAGTCAACATCAAAACTGAAATCTTCATTTAGCAATATATTTTTAATTTCAGCATTCAAATTTGAGGCAATCAGATCATAAACGGTAAAAGTCGGCTGAGGGATTATTACTTTTTTCCCTTTTTCAACAATGGCAGCCATTATGGTAAAGATCATCTCGTTTGAGCCATTGCCGATAAGTATGTTTTCTTTTTTTACATTAAAATAGTGGGCGACCTTTTGATATATTTTATCCGGGATGAATTCCGGATAAATATTCCAGCCTGTATTCTTAACCTTTGTAAATGTTTTTTTTACTCTTGATAAAACCTTGTTTTTAATTTTATCCGGCAGATCAAAAGGAGATTCATTTTGATTGAGTTTGTATTTGCACTCAAGGGTTTTTAATGTGTATTCTTTGTTATTAATCACTCCCTGCTTAAAGGTCTTGTTTATTATTGCTTGTACATCCATAAATTTATCCCGATTATAAATTTGCTTCTGTCAAATATTAAACCATTTGACAAATTTGTATCAATTATATATTT
>CAZHHK010000171.1:0-4552 GCA_964531405.1 uncultured Spirochaetales bacterium
ATTGCCTTTTTTTTATTTCAAAGAACTATTTATTTTCTCTTTATTAATAGCTTATGAAAGCATAAAAATTTTATTGAATATATTAATGATAGTATGATTATTTATAATTCATGCAACAAATTAATTTTTTCTTTGTAGGAATTTTACTGATTTTTTTGTAGGAAAATTCCTACAAAAATTTTATATTTCGCATAACTTATTTAGGTGCAAAGAGATAATATAATTAAAATATTAAACTAGCTGTCTCGTTTATTATTTAAAAATATTTAATTTGTACGCTCTTTGAGTTTGACTAATGTATTAAAAATTCACATGTGGCAAGAATTTTAAACAGAGCGTATGAGGATAAATCAAGCATTTTAGATAAGTTGTATATCAACTGTTAAATCAAACACTTGTATATATGGAACTTATGAAAACAGTAATAGACTACTTTACCAGATCATAGCCGGCTTCTTTCCATTGGATTATTCCGCCTATGTCATATACTTCCATGAATTTTAATTCTTTCATAACTTTAACAGCATTACCGCTTCTATGGCCGCTTCTGCAGTAAACAACATAAATCTTATTTTTATCAAGCTTATTCAATTGGTCTTTAAAATCACCAGAATTCAGGTTAATATTAATCGCATTTTCAATATGACCGCTTTTAAATTCATCGGGAGTCCTTACATCCAGTATTACAAAATTTGCGTCACCTTTTTTTTTCTGTATTAATTCATACCCTTCTTTTGATGTTATTTTTTTTATTATCTGTGTTTTATTTTCGCTTGCATTGATCAGCATCACTCCTAATAATAAAGTAATATTTATAAGTAAAAATCTCATAATTGACCTCCATTATTTATATAATAATAATTTAATTATAGCTTATATCAATTATTTTTAATAATAATTTACTTGATATAAAAAAATAAACACACACAGTAATTTCTGGCTAAAATCACAAAATTCTTGATAATTTTTTAAAAAATATTATAATAAAACAAAAAATGAATGCACTTGATTTCATTTTTTTAATGATTTGTACCGTTAATTATATGATTGAAATATATTTATAAAAGGGCATAAAATTGGATCAAAAAGTTAATTTTACTTCTGAAAAGAAGACCTACACTAAAGGATCTACAATTATATTACAGGGTAGCGATACAAGAGAAATTCTTTTTTTAAATCAGGGTACAATAGAAATAAAAAGATGTGCAAATATTAAAAATATAGATGAATCTGAAATATTAAAAAATAGTAAAAGAGTTGGTGTAATTGAGTCTCCTTCAATCTTTGGAGTAAACAATATAATAAATTCGTCAGTACATGAAAGCTCCTATGTTGCACTGACGGATTGTATAATAACAAAATACAATATACCATCTTATGATTTTATAGGTTTTTTTAAAGTTAATCCTCCTATAGCATTGAATATTCTTCTTACAATGGTTGAGCAGACCACAAAACGAATTTTAGAATTAAAAAAGTATATTGATTTTATCGGATTAATAGATAAACTAAATGATAATTTAATGCTTATTTATCTTCATGCAAATCAGATAAAAAAAGATAATTTGTACAAGACTTTCGTTGATAACGGTGGAGTTTTCCCTCCCATAATAGATCAGAGTTTTTTAACTTCGGATTTTTCAACCATTTTGAATAAATCGTATGGAGACCCGACTTATGATCCTAAAACCAAATTTAAATGGGAAAAGGTTGAATTTTTTAAAAGTCTGATTAAAGCAAAACCGGCATCGTTTATTTCATTACTGTCAAGCGATATAAAAATTTTTATATATATTTTTCAGAGTCTATCATTATTAATAAATTCTATAAATGAAGAAGCTGAAAAATTTATGTCTGAAATAGAATCAAAATTGAATAATTTCTTTATGAATAATTCTTCTTCTTTTAATTTGTTTTATTCAATATCAAAAAAAATAAAAAAAAGCGATGATTTTGACAAAAATCTTCCGAATGCCCTTGTAAGAATATGTCGCAACATAGAACATATAAATAAGCAATTAGGTGGCAAAGAATATGTTGAAATTTTTCCCAAATACGATGAATTAAATGAAGGCGGTTCATCGATTAACAACAATACATCAGCACAAAATATTCAAATAACAGGTGAACCACAGATAATTCAAGATGGAAAATATAAAAAAATGTTCAAAGATTCGACAAAAGTTATTTTATCGTATTCAACATTAAGTGAAGATGTTAAAAATCGTATAATTAAAAATCTTAATAAAATAGGCAAAATAAAACTTGATGATCCTTCAGCTAAAGATACAAGAGTAATGATTAAAAACTTGCAGGATGATTATTTTGAACTTTACCAGAATATCTTCCTAAAAGCAATCAAGAAGCCACATGATATGCCAAATCCTGTAAAATTGTTTATCTACTTCTCTTTTATTGATGAAAAGCTTATAAATGAAAAACAAATAGAATTTATTTATAATTCATTACCATACTATACAACAAATCAGCATACGGAATATCCTATTATAACTTTATTTGATTATCTTAAATTAATATATAATAAGGAAGAAGAGCCTAGTTTATCAGATAGAGGTGAATTCAGGAAAATAGTCAACAAACCGTTTTCTAAAAATGAGAAAAAGGTTGAAGATACTCCACAGGGAAGAGTAGATTTTGAAATAGATAACATGGTAAAACTTGCAATGCGCGTTACTTCGGATAATATGAGAGCATACATTCCATATTTAAAAGAAGATTCTTTTAAAGGCGCATTAAGCCAGGTATTGGTAAGTCCCAAAAAATTAGATGTATTTATTAAAAAAATCGTTGCAATAGATTATTCATTATTTTTCAGGGAATTAACCTGGAAAGTTCCCGGTAGAAGTGAATTGATCCAAAAGGAAATAAAGCCGTATTTAATTATAACTCCAAACTGCGGCTCAAGAGTGCAGATGTGGCAGGAGCTTGTATACAATATAAGATCCAGCAGGGCGAGGTTTTTAGTGCCGATAATATTTAATTCCGACCTTGCTAAAAATTTAGTCTTTGCATGTGGGCATTATAGATGGAATCTTAACAAGGCTCTGGTAACAAACTGGATGGATCCGGTAGAAGGAGGGTTAACCGGTGCATATTATGACTATGAGACAACATATAAAAAAAATCCAGACCTCACGGATGAAGCAAAAGAGAAAATTAAAAAACAGATTAACACAATAAAGATAGACAGAAATAGATTTGCGCATGATTATTATGAATGGACGGTTTTTGAAAGTGCCGGTGTACCTAAATTAAACAAAATATTAAGGAAAATATTCTATAGATTTATTCCTTTCCCCAAAGAAATCAGAGAAAAAATATCCAAACTTCCAGTTTATGCAGAGCTTGACAGAAAATTTGAAATTGTAAGAGACAGAGAATTTAAAAAAATAGAAGTAAAATATAAAAAATATATGGAAGACGATAGATTACCTGATGATTTAAAAGCTTATCTTGAGATGATGCAGAGATAAGTATTATTTTTAGCTAATAATACTCCCGTCTTACTTTTTTTGAATTTTATCATGTTTAGAGATATCCTTATAATAAAGTTGTAAAAAACTAAAAATAAGTGTAAACAAAAATAGCAAATTAGTGCATTAATATATTATATCTAAAGATATTTCAATTATAAATAATTGTTGTAATTTATGACATTTATACTTAAAAAATATGAATTTACTAATAGCTGTCGGTAAAGCCACACTGCAGATTTGTATTTTATATATTATACTTTTTTTATTATATTCTTCATTGAGTTTTTTTTTAATAAATGTTATATACTTTTAAGGTATAAAATGAGAAAAGTAGATACAGAAAATTCAATTCGACAAATTGTTAATGCATCAGTAAAATCTTATGCGGAAGGTTTTGAACAAAGACATTTAGCAGAGGTTGATAATCCTGATGGTGTTATAAATATGAAAATTAACAATATTTTTATTGATGCTTTGGGGAAGGAAATAAAATATTATACAGCATTAGTTCGTTCTCTTGACAGTTCGCTTGGCAATATGCTTGAAGGTATGGCTATTAATATTGCAAAATTATTTTATGTAGTAAATACAAGCGTTGAAGGTCCTTTATATCCTGAACAAACAAAAATCATTGCAGAATTGTTAGAAGCTTATAAAAATAGTAATAACCCATTAAAACCGGATTTAAGTCATTACGAAAAAATAAGAAAAATAAAAAAGAATGGAAAAGTACTAAGTAAAACTCATATTAGTGATTATTATTTAATCGATAAAGAAACTAATACTCATTATTTGATTGAATTGAAAATTGGTGGCGATTTAGATAATAAAAAAGCTAGATCAGAAAAAGAAGCGATTTTTGAACAATATGCAATATTATCAAATATATTAGATGAAAATGCAAAAATAAAAACTTTCTTTGCAACTGCTTATAATAGATTTGGTGAGGATAAAGAATGGACTCAAGGCAGAGTACTACAATTTTTTGCAAAAGATGAACTTTTAATCTCTTCGGGTCTAATTCCCCGAAGCTTGCTTCGCTATTATAAATATGA
>CAZHHK010000172.1:0-4525 GCA_964531405.1 uncultured Spirochaetales bacterium
CACCCTCTATCCCCTCCGAAAATACATTGGGGAATACTTTTTTCATTATTTGATACAAATTATACTTGTTATTATTATTCCTATTATTTTATTATCCTTTATATTTTTTCATTTGCTTTTTTACAATCTTCCCAAATTTCTTTATATTCTTCTTTACATTTATCACAACTCTCGTAACTATCCCAATCAATACCAAACATAACATCAAATGGGCAAGTATTTTCTTTTACTTCTTTTTTCTTTTTAATAGGATTTTCCTTTTCAACAACTTCATTGTAATACTCTTCATTTAAATTTTTTTCCTCATCTTCTTTATTTTCTTTTATCTCTTCATTTCCATCTAATATCTGTCTTAATTTTTCTTGATCTGGAATTATAAGAAGTTTTTCAAGACTAATTAAATTTTTTACAACTTCTTTATCATATTTTATAATTTCAGGAAAATCAAAATTTATAATATCATAATATTTACCTTTCGACTTAACTGAAAATTCTAAAGAAGTACAACCCTCCTCATTTAAATAAAAAGGAGTAACATCAATACCACGCTTTGCTTTTTTTTGAATTGCTTCCCACCATATTTTTTCAAAAGTTTTATAAGCAACATCTAAAATATATTTTTTATCTTTATACAAAACATGATATATATTTCTTTGTTGTGGATATAAATGTTTTATTTTATCCCAAACTTGTTCTTTTGATAAACCTTCATCTTCAAATTTAACTTTTAATCTTTCAAATTCTTCACAAATAGCACAAGGCTTATCATAAGTTTTTTTCATACATAAATAAGAACCTTTATTTAATCCAATATATGTATGCACCCATATATCAAGCGTATAGTAATCCTCGCCTTTTGGTTTATTAGGGTGATTTTCAGTTTCAATCTGATAAGGCAAAATATCTATTAGATAATCCTTATCTCTTTCAAGTTTTAATCTTTCGAGATTAAATTTTTGCAAGTCGATGTAATTGTCAAAGCCGGATGCGGAGTTTTTGTTATAATTTGACTCTCCGTCTTTTTTAAATTTACTTTTCAGACTCATCTTTTTCTCCTTTAAATTTTTGAATTTCTTCTAAAAATGATTTATGCCATGCTTTACCGATCAATTTTGTAATCGGATAAGCTAATAACATCAAAATTATTATAATTATTAAAATAGTTTGCATTTCATAACATCCTTTTATCTTTCTTTTTTAACTTATTTACTATTTTATCTTTAACTTCATCTACTGATTTACTTTGTTTAACTTCGCCATAATAACCGAATAAAAACAAATCAATAGCTTTTTCAATAGCATTTTTTCTTTGCTGAAAACTCTTAACAACTCCATCAAGAATATTAAATTCTTTATCAATATCATTTTGTTTTTTCACTTCATCATAATATTTTTTCTGTTTTGCTTTATAATCTGGATTAACCAATATCATTGACTCATTTTCTTTTTCAGTTATTTTTTCACCTGATTTTTTATTCAATAAATAAAGCTCTGCATATTTTTCTTTTAACTCGGCTTCTTCAATTTTTACTTTTCTTTTTTGCTCATTCAATTCATCTAATTTTTCGCAATATAATTCGTGATAATTCATATTTAAAATAGGCTGTTCAATTACTGCCAGATTTAAATTATCTTTATCAATTTTTAAATCTTCTAAATATTGCATTTTATTTCTCCTTATATTATTATATAAATTTTTTACCTATTTTGAGATAAAAATTTAACAAAAAATACTAAATAAACACATAGTTAAAATAGGAAAATCATATATCGGATTTTGTAATGCTTCAATAATTAAAGCGGCTCTTTTATCTGCTCTATCCAAAAGTATTTTATTAAAATAAGCTAAACAAACTCGTCTTATACTTTCAGGATTTTCTTTCTGCAAATTCTTTAATATTATTCTCACATCATTCCAATTATCTGCTTTATATAATACTCTACATAAATCTATTATTTGTTTATTTTCATCATCAATACCATTCTTAATAATTTCTAATTGCTTTTCTTCATTGTCAAATTGTAATACACTTTCTAAAATATTTAATGCTTGCCGTAAATCACCTTGACTATTTTCTGCTATTTTCCTTGCTACACTTTTTGTAATTTCTTTTTTTTCTTTTATAGAAATTTCTATTAAATATTGATATAATAATCTATTATCAATATTTTCAACTTCAATTACTTTACATCTTGAAATTATTGTTTTTAATAATTTTTCAGGTTCAGTAGTACATAGAAAAAAATAAACATTTTTAGGAGTATCCTCTAAAACTTTTAACATTGCATTCATCATATCAGTAGTCGCTCTATGAATTTCATCTAATATATAACATTTATTTTTTCCATCTAAAGTTTTAAATTGACTTTGTTCATTTATAATTCTTGCAGTATCTATACCTCTATTATCTGAACCGTTAATCTCATATATATTTTCACCACAATTTAATTTATTTGCCATAATTCTCGCAAAGGTTGTCTTCCCATGCCCTTTTTTACCTATGAATAAATATACTTGCGGGATTTCTTTTTGTTTTAAAAATCCTTGCAAAATTATTTTATTATTTTCATTTCCGATTATTTCTTCAAAAGTATTCGGACGATATTTTAAATATAAAGATGACATTCTATTTTCCTCTAAATAAATATTGATTTATTTCTTGATATATCATTTAATTTTTTTCTAATATTTATATCCTCGTTGTATTAGCATATTTTATTTCCCTTTTTGGTCAGAATTTATCAAGTGGTTTTTGCAATTATTTTGCCAATTCATCCCCGCCGCAAGCGGACGGGGTTTTCTTGGCAGTTCCTTATAACATTTCTGATTTAATTTCATCTGCCCAGTTTTTACCATAATAAGTAACCTCTGCTTTCAATGGAATTATAATCCATTCATAATATTTTCTTACATCCTCTAACATTATTTTTTTTATTACAGGTTTTAATTTATTCCATTCACTATCGACACTATCAAACACAATACAATCATATATCTGATTTACTATTTGCGTTTTATAATTATTTTCTTTTAAATATTTATTTATTTTACATAAACTCCATAATAACACATGAAAAGCACTACCTTGAAAGACTAAATTATTAACTTGATTTCTTCGCATAATTCCTGTCGCTCTAAAACCTGTATTAAATTCTATATATCCTTTCTCTAAATAATTATTATAATTATTTTTTTTCCATTCATTATATTCTTTAAATCTTTCATTCCAAAAAATATTTTCTACTTTTTTAATATGTTCTTCAAATAATCTTTTATCTAAAAACCCTTTACTCTTCAATAATTCTTTTTGTTCTATATTTAAAGCCTGCCATATATTATTACTACAATTAACATAATAATCCCCGTAAAATTGTGGAAATACAAATTTATTTTTTGCTAAATATCTTAACTCTTTTGTAACTTCATTTTTATGAATACAAAAAATATCTGCCGCAGTATCTCTATGCATATCAGTATTTTCATCTAATATATAATTTATTAAATTAGAATCTTTTGTATAACATGCAGCCATCATTACTTCAATACCTGAATAATCAATTTCAATTAATCTATCATTCTTTGCTATTATAGTCTCTCTAATCATATCTTTAGCTATTTCATTCCTTTTAGGCACATTGGCCATATTCGGAAAGGATGTCGAAGGTCTAAAACTTGATACAGTATGTAAATTAAATATCGGATATAAAAATCCATTTATTTCTTCCCGTTTAAATTGACTTAAATAAGTATCTCGCATTTTAGTTAATTGTCTTTTTTCTAAAATATTATTAGTAAATTCTTTATTATATAATTTTAAATTAACAGCATCTACACTATTTAAACCTGTCTTTGAATTACCTTTACTTTTCCATTTACAAATATCAAATAATAATTCCCTTAACTGTTTACTACTATTATAATTAAAATCAATACCTTTCCATTTTTTTACTTCATTACTATTCATAATTTTATTATGTAAAACATTTATCTTTTCAGTCAATTCATTATAATTTTTTTCATAAACTTCATTATCAAATTTTATTCCGTTTAAATGAATATCCAATAAATTTCTTAATCCTTCCATAAAAAAATAAAAACCTTTTTTTAAATGCAAATCATTATCTATTTGCCTTTTTTGTATCTGATATAATAAATTAGTAAAATAAGAATCTATTCCACAATATAATAATAATTCATCTATATCAGCATTTTGAATACTATTATAATAACCATCGCTTTTAAAAAAAAAACTTATATTATCATCATAACCGACAACTCCGAAATTTATATAAATTTGAAATTTTAAACCAGTTATATCTCTCCTATTATCTAATACATGACTACAAAGCATGGTATCCCAAAACCAATTTTTAATATCTGATTTAAAATAATTTTTTGTCCAAGAATTTTCAAAATTTATATTATGAGCAATCTTAAATATTTTTTCATTTTCAAATATACTTTTTAATTCTAATATAAATTTTTCATCTAAAAAAATAGGAAAAGCATAAGTTTTATTATTTT
>CAZHHK010000173.1:0-4510 GCA_964531405.1 uncultured Spirochaetales bacterium
CGTTGGCTCCCATTCTTTTGATACCCCGTCAGCTTGCTGCGGGGAGGTTCATTTGAAAATTTCGTGTTCTTTGTATACTTCATGGTAAAATTCCTATTCTTTTTAAAAGTGGGGATAAATAGAGAAAATATCAGAGCAGTATAATTTATAGATAAACTCCCAAAAGAAATAGCCGGTGTTGTATATGAAAACGGCAAGATAAAAAAGATAAAATAATACTTGATGTGCAATACAAAATTTTTACATAATTGTAAATTGTTTTTAAATAAATAGACAAAATTGTAAATTTTTAGTATATAAATTAGGATAAAAGTCTTATCTTAAAAACGGATATTTGTCCTATTGCAAACGTTTTGCCTTTAAAGTAATGATAAAACTACTTTATCATTAAATGGTGAGGATATTTATCATTGATTTTATGATAAATTTATCTCAAAGTTATTTTTAGGAGGTTAAAATGACTAAATTTTTTAAAGTAGCATTATGCGTGTTACTAGTTTTAGGTTTAAGTTTTAGTGTTTTTGCTGCAAACACATGGAAGATTGGTGTGGCAATGCCTACCAAATCATTGCAAAGATGGAATCAGGACGGAGCATATTTGAAAGAAAAACTTGAAGCCAAAGGTTTTCAGGTTGATTTGCAATATGCTAACAATGAGATTGCAACTCAGATTTCTCAACTTGAAAACATGATAACCACAGGATGTAAGGTTTTGGTTATAGCATCTATAGACGGTACAGCATTAAAAGGTGTATTGGCTCAAGCAGCTAAAGCAAAGGTTATTGTAATTGCTTATGACCGTCTTATAAAAGATACCCCAAATTGTGATTACTATGCCACATTCGATAATTATAAGGTAGGTACAATCCAGGGTAATTTTATTGTTGATGCTTTAAAATTAAAAAGCGGAGCAGGTCCATTTAATTTAGAAGTATTCGGTGGTTCACCTGATGATAATAATGCTTATCTTTTTAACAAAGGTGCAATGGATGTGTTGCAGCCTTATATAGATAAGGGTCAATTGGTTATCAATTCAGGACAAGTTGATATGAAGGTTATTGCTATCCCAAAATGGTCTCCTGCAGGAGCTCAGGCAAGAATGGATAATCTGCTATCAGCTTATTATACAAATAAAAAGGTTGACGTTATATTATCACCAAATGACAGTCTTGCACAAGGTATTGTAGCATCATTAAAAGCTGCAGGTTATGGTAAGGCAGGTAAACCTTTCCCAGTATTGACAGGACAAGATTGTGATATAATGAATGTTAAAATGATGATTGCCGGTGAACAATCAATGTCAGTATTCAAAGATACAAGAACATTGGCTGAAAGAGTTGTTACAATGATTACTGAGCTTAAGGCAGGTAAGAAACCTACAGTTAACGATACAAAATCTTATCACAATGGTGTAAAAATTGTTCCTTCATATTTGTGTGAACCTGTATTTGGAAGCAAAGACAATTACAAACAGCTTCTTATTGATTCAGGTTATTACACAATGGATCAGTTAAAATAAAAAATTTTATAACAAAGATTTATTGAGTGATAATTATTTCTGCTGCAGTGCTAACGGCACTGCAGCGTTAAATTTTAATTTAAGGAAAATTTTTGTATGTCTGAAAATATTCTTGAAATGAAAAATATTACCAAGACGTTCCCCGGTGTTAAAGCTCTTAACAATGTTAACCTTGAAGTAAAAAAAGGGCAGATACATGCGCTTGTTGGAGAAAATGGGGCAGGGAAGTCCACACTTATGAATGTACTGAGTGGTATTTATCCGTATGGTGAATACGAAGGGACTATCCTGTATAATGATAAAGAATGTAAATTCAAGAGTATTAAAGACAGTGAAGCGGTTGGTATTGCTATTATTCACCAGGAATTGGCGTTAAATCCTTATATGACTATTGCAGAGAATATTTTTCTTGGGAATGAAAGAGCAAAACATGGCATTATTAACTGGTATGAAACTAATAATAAAGCCATGGAATTCATGAAAAAAGTAGGGCTTAATATACGGCAGGATATTTTGATAAAAGATATAGGTGTAGGACGTCAGCAGCTGGTAGAAATCGCTAAAGCTTTAGCAAAAGATTGTCAATTGTTGATATTAGATGAACCTACTGCCGCATTAAACGATGAAGATTCTGATAATTTGCTTAAGTTGCTGGTTGATTTAAATAAAAATCACAATATTACTTGTATTATTATTTCACATAAATTACATGAATTGACTCAAATCTCAGATGAAATTACTGTTTTACGCGATGGTATGACGATAGAAACTCTGAAAAAAGGGGTAGATGAAATTACAGAGGATCGTATCATTAAAAACATGGTAGGGAGAGAACTGACCGATCGTTTTCCAAAGAGAACTCCTAAAATCGGTGAAATTGGCTTTGAGGTAAAAAACTGGACTGTGCATGATCCACTCGATGAAGAGAGTGTTGTAATAGATAATGTTAGTTTTTATGCTAGAAAAGGAGAAATAGTTGGTATTGCCGGACTTATGGGTGCCGGAAGAACTGAACTTGCCATGAGTATTTTTGGAAGGGCTTATGGTAAGAATATTAAGGGAACTATCATCAAGGATGGTAAAGAAATGTTTTTTCATAATGTAAGTCAGGCAATTAGGAATGGAGTTGCCTATCTTACTGAAGACAGAAAAAATGCAGGACTTATTTTAATAGATGATATTAAACATAATATTACATTGTCGAGTTTAAATAAAATAAGTAAAAGAGGTGTGATTAATACAGATAAAGAAATAGATGTAGCCAATGAATATAGGGATAAATTGCGTATAAAATCATCCAGCATCCATCAAAAGACAGAAGATTTATCCGGTGGTAATCAGCAGAAGGTATGTGTTGCAAGATGGCTGTATTCTGATCCTGATGTACTCTTCTTAGATGAGCCGACTCGTGGTATTGATGTTGGTGCAAAGTATGAAATTTATACAATTATAAATCAATTGGCAGATGAGGGTCGATGTGTAATCTTTATTTCTTCAGAACTACCCGAAATCTTAGGTATCTGCGACCGCATATATGTAATGAATGAAGGACGAATTGTCGGGGAAATGAGCAAAGAGGAAGCAAGCCAAGAAAGTATTATGAAATGTATTATCAAAGCTTGTGCAGAGAAATAATTATATTAAAGATTTATTTATAAGGGGTTTAAAGTGATTGAAAGAGTAAAAGAATTAATTAGACATAATATGAGGCAATATGCGATTTTACTTGCTCTCATTTTTATCACATTAATATTTGAATTAACTACGCAAGGTACATTATTAAAACCTATCAATGTATCACGACTGATTAATCAAAATAGCTATATACTTATTCTGGCAATCGGTATGGTACTATGTATCCTTACTGGTGGAAATATTGATCTTTCTGTAGGATCTTTAGTTGCACTGGTAAGTGCCTCGTCAGCTTTGTTTAGTGTGTTTCTTAAATTACCTCCTCTACTTTCTATTTTTCTTGGATTGCTCCTTGGTCTACTTGCAGGTATGTGGCAGGGCTTCTGGATAGCTTATGTGAGAATTCCGCCTTTTATAGTTACATTGGCTGGTATGTTGGTTTTTCGTGGTATCAATGAGATAATTTTAAATGGCTTAACAATACCTCTGCCGGAGTTATATGTAACAATAGGATCTCAATGTATACCTGAATTTATCGGGCGTGTAGAGTTTAATAATGGAGAGAGCGCGATATATCTTTCAACGATCATTTTTGGATTTATCGCTTCAGTACTGCTTGTAATTGGCATGCTAATAAGTAGATTTAATAAGATTAAATATAAATTAAAGGTAGGTTCTATTGGTGGATTTATAGCACAGGCAGCAAGTTTGTTTATAATAATAAATTTATTTACCTTTTGGCTTGCTCTTGCAGATGGTATGCCCTATGTTTTAATTATACTTATTGCATTGATACTTATTTATACATTCATCACTACAAAAATGGTTGCTGGAAGACAGATCTATGCGTTGGGTGGTAATGAAAAAGCAGCAGCTTTATCGGGAATTAAAACTAAGAAAGTAATGTTTTGGGTATATGCAAACATGGGATTATTGTCTGCTGTTGCAAGTATTGTGTTTATAGGGCGATCAAATGCGTCTTACCCTGGAGCCGGTGATATGTTTGAACTTGATGCTATAGCGGCATGTTTTATTGGTGGAGCATCAGCAAAAGGTGGCGTGGGTACAGTTATTGGTGCCATTATTGGTGGTTTGATCATGGGTATTTTAAACAATGGTATGTCGATTATGGGTGTAAATCAATTTGTAACCAAGGTTGTCAAAGGGTTGGTACTATTAATGGCAGTAGCATTTGATGTTTATTCGAAGTCAAAGACAAGTACAAAATAAGGTTTAAATTTACTTAAGATAAGATAGAGAGCTATATTTTCTTTATAATAAACTGATCCTGATGGGCATAGATATATATTTAGAGTGCGTCCCAAAATTATCTTTTTTGATGACATAATCTAAAACAAA
>CAZHHK010000174.1:0-4351 GCA_964531405.1 uncultured Spirochaetales bacterium
AAATGACATAATTTTATAAAATTTATCTCGGAAAATACTTTTAAAAAGATTAAAAATCATATAAAATAGTAAAAAAATAAAATTAATTAATGAAATTATAATTTTTGGAGGAATTTTAATGATCGCTGGTTATTTCAGGAAAGGACCAATACAATTGTATGCGTTGCCTGGAGCAGAGGAATATGTAAAAAATGTTGCAAAATGGATAGCAAAAGAATTTCTAAATGAGATAAAAGCCAAAAATATAGATATGATTGAGTATTTTTATATGGATCAGGAAGAAATTGAATTGTATAAAAAATTTTATGGTAAGGATGAAGAGTTTTTAATAAAGTATTTAACCGGCGAATTTTTATATTTTACGCATCGTAATGGGGCAATAGAAATTTCCATAAAAAATAGTGCGCGAAGACGTGATGTTTTTGTTTTTCATACTTTCAGTGAAGTTGATATAGTGGATTATAATGGTAAAAACCGTCATGTTTCGATGTCAGATCAGGAACTTTTGCTTTACAATACACTCGATGCATTTCTTGAAGCAAAGGTTAACAAGGTTACAATTTTTGAAATGAATCTTGGACAGGCAAGAAGCGATAGACCAAAGGGGCGTGGAGCATGTAATCTAAGGACTTTTTTTAGGAATATAACGGCTAACGGAGCCGATCATTTTTTTACATTTCAAATTCATTCTAGTAAATCATTAATTGGTATCGACAATACAAGGACAAAATATGATAATCTTGGGGGACAGAGCTTATTGATTAAGTATTTACTTAATAATCATATTAAAACATTGGATTATTATAATAACGTAGTTTTAAATGAATGGGTTTTTAGCTCAGTTGATGCTGGTGGCAAAGAATTTGCCGCAGAGTTTGCAAAATCATTTAAAACTCCTTTGCTTGTTGTAGATAAACGAAGAAATCCAATTACAAATGTTATAGAAGAAATAACAATACTAAAGCCTGAGTCTTTGTCTTTGCAGAATAAAACTGTATTTGTTGTTGATGATATGATAGATTCAGGGGGCAGTATTGTTGATGTATGCAAAAAATACAAGGACCTTGGAGTAAAAGAAGTCAATATTGCAGCATTTTATGGATTATTTTCACCTCCTGCTGAGGACAAGCTTAAAAAACTTGTCGAGGAAAAAGTTTTAAATAGAGTGATTGTTACTGACCTTGTTAATCATTCTCCGGAATTTTATAAGAATAATCCTTATATTGAAGTTGTTGATACAACTTATACGGCAGCTCAAATAATTGTGAAAACTAATCTTGGCATGTCCCTTGAAGGATATTTTCTTCCTTTTCAAGCAGAGCAATATCTTATTAAAAAAAAGATGTAGGATAAAAAAATTGACAAAAAAAATTTTAATTTTATTTTTTGTTTATTTAATACTATTCTCATGTAATAAAAATAAAAAGAACGATGAAGAGTTAAATGTCGAGCTATACAAAGAGAATGAATTAAAAGCTGAAGAAATTAAAAAGTCGGATCTTTATGGTGTTATTAATGTAAACAGATTAAGATTTAGACTCGAACCTGATTTAAACTCAAAAACTTTAAGATTTTTAGATAAAGGCATAATTGTTAATGTTATAAAAAAAGATGAAAAAAGGGTTAAAGTCGGAGAAATGGAAGATTATTGGTATCAGATAGAGTATGACGGTATAACTGGATGGATATTTGGACATTTTATTGATGTTTACACTACATATGAGAATGCTCAAAATCAGGCAAAATTATATATTCAGCCTGATAATGAAATAGTTAAAAATAATTCCGCTTTTTATGATGATGATATAAATAGAAATTTATTTTTTTTGAATAAAGGCAAAATCATACAGGTTATTGATGGTAGAGCAGGGACGGCAAAAAAACTGAAGACAATAGCCAATTTGAACGTTATATATTATTTTTTTGCAAATATTCCTAATCATATATATTATATTGCTACTAAAGAAGAAAAAACATTTAATGAAAGCGGTAATCTTTATATTTATGATCTTGAAAATGATAAAAATATCCTGTTGTTAAATGATATATATATGGCATCTTTTGATAATGAGGAAAATAAGAGCCTTTTGGTAATAAAAATCAAAGAAAAGGATAATAAAAAGTATTGGGTTGTAATGCAGGCTAAAATTGACAATATAAGTAATATCAAAGAGATTTCAAAAATAAGACAAAAAAGACAGGCGGAAAACATCAATAATGACCTGTTTTTAAAGACTCTTCAAAGAGAAAAAGGCCGATTGGCTAATTTATCCATTGAGCCAAAAGGAAGGTTTATATATTTTAAACCCCCTGAAGAAAACTTAACATATTTAATATCCGTGGCGAATGGTGAGTATATACAGATTGAAAATGATGAAAATTCTATGTTTGATATTGATTCTTATAGATTTGTAACGGTTAATATTCAGGAAGGGCAGGATGAAATACCTGTGTATAGTATTACTTTAAAGGATAAATATTCTGGAATGGAGAAAGAAATTATATCTTCAAAGTTGTATCCAATTAATTTTATTGCTTCACCTAAAAAGAATTTCCTTGTGATATCAATGATCGATGTTAATAAAAAAGATGAGGAGTATTATCCTTCGAGTATTTATGTTTTGTCTTTGATTACGTATTCACTTATGGCGATTTCAACAGAAGGCTATTCATATCAACCTAGATGGATCAGTAGTTTCCCTAAATAATAAAGGTTTTTATTACATATTATGGGCTTATTTGATGATATTGATGAAAAATTTGATGAAGTTTATAATAAGGCTTTAAGTCTTTTGGATTATTCTTTACAGTCCGAAAAAATGCTTGAAGCAAAATTGTTAAAAAAAGGGTATCAAAAAAGTATTGTAAAGGAAGTACTTAAAAAATTAAAAGCAAGCCATATCATCAATGATGAAGAGTATGCAAAAATTTATGCCGATAATCTTGTTAAATATAAATACAATGGCAGAAATTTGATTTATTTAAAGTTAAAGCAAAAAAACATTAAAGATGAAATTATAAACGATATTATAAAAAAGATTTTTACCGAATATAATGAGATAGATATTGCAAAAAAATTTATTCTAAAAAATGCATTATCTATTAAGAGACTAATGCAAAATAATGAATATGATAAAATTAAATTAAAACTAATTAATAATGGCTTTGAAATACAGACAGTGCAATATATAATAAAAAACCTTGATAAAATATTAAAAGATGAAGGAGATGATTAAATGAAAGAGAGATTTTTAAATATCTTTTTGTTTTTGATATCGATTGCATTTATTGCAGGCGGTATTATATCAATATTTTTTTATAATCAAAATTTTATGGTGTTTGTAAAGGATCATTTTGTTAGTGCTTTTAAAGACAGCAAGCTTGCTATATTTTTTTTACAGATGATCGGATCTTTTGTTTTTAGCTGGGGTATGTTTTTTTTCCTTATGACCGTATTTACCGTAATGGATTTAAAATCAACAACTGTATATGGTTATATTTTTTGGGTTTATACATTCTGGGCATTGAGTTTTGGATATGTATCATATATTAATAAATATATGTTTTTCGTCATCCTCCTTGGAGGCTTATACGGATTGGTATTTTTGATATTCCTGATAAGCCTGCTACTTAAAAGCAAGAACAAAAGTGATTCTAAAGTAAATACGGCAGGCTAAATGACTAATCCAGATTTATTTCAAAAAGCATTAAATTTTGCCGCAAAATATCATAAAGATCAGAAGATAAAGGATAGAGATTATCCATATTTAACTCATGTATTTAATGTGACTATGGAATTAATGAATGCATTTTATTATAAAAGTGGTATGGATGTTGATTTTGCCGTGCAATGTGCTTTGCTTCATGATGTTATTGAGGATACCGATGCAACGTATAACGATGTGCTGAAAGAATTTGGGCAGGATGTAGCTGATGGGGTGAAAGCCCTGTCAAAAGACATGAGTATGGCAAAAGAAATCCGCCTGAAAGACAGCGTAATGAGAATAATGAAGATGCCAAAAGAAATCTGGATGGTTAAACTTTCAGACCGGATTGCCAATCTACAAAAACCTCCATCAAGCTGGGATAAAGATAAAATTGAAAAATATCATGATGATGCTGTATTCATTTATGAATCTCTGCATGAGGCAGATAAATATCTCGCAGACAGGTTGCAACAAAAAATAAAAGAATATGAATACTATTTTAAATAATAATGAATAATATAATAAAAGTAATAAAAAATCGAATAACAAAAATTAATAATGAGATATATGTTCTGATTTTAGCGTATAAGGAGACTTGTCAAGTATTTTGTGTTTTTATTAATGGAGATCTATCAAAAACTTGA
>CAZHHK010000175.1:0-4318 GCA_964531405.1 uncultured Spirochaetales bacterium
CAATTATTTTACTTTTTTTTATTTTTTTTACTTTACTTAATTACCATATTCTTAATTAAAATTTGCTGAATGAATTAAGTACAGAATTAAAAGTTCTCATAAAATAATCCCAGTTATCAGATTTTGATATACCATAAAAAAAATAAGTACCTACTATTTTACCTGTTAATATTTTGTAGATAACAAAATATTTTTTGCCGGCATAAGTTAATGAATATTCAAATATGAATATTTTACCTCTCTTAAAATCGCTTATCTTTGATTCAACGATTTTTACATCATAAAAAATAAATTTCAGCTGTTCAAAAAATGTCTTTTCAAGACTTTTTTGATATTCTTCTATACGATTATAATCAATGCGTTTTTGTATCGAAGTAACTGTTATTTCATCAAAAATAGGAGGTTCGGATTGCGGATTAAAGAATGCGATATCTGCAGTATTATAATTTTTTATATAACTTTCATTCTCAAGTCTTTTAATGAATTCCATCTGTTTATCACTATAGCGGCTGTTTGGTACAAGAGCGATCCAATCTTTTGGATATTTTATCCTATACCTTGAGTAACGATTTGTATACGTGGTGTCAAACGAACAATTTGATAAAAATAAAAATAACATTAAAACAGCAGATATTTTTTTTAACATAAGCTTTAAGTTTCTTTAAAATCTCCTAGATGTTTTAAGGCTCCCAGATTTTTTATTTTTTTTATTGCTTTCTGCTGGATCTGTCTTACCCTCTCTCTGGTGATCCCCAAAATATCGCCAGTTTCCTCAAGTGTATGAGCATTCTCTCCGTTTAAGCCGAATCTCAGCTGGAGGATTTCTCTTTCCCTTTTACTTAGTTTTGTAAAAATTGTATCGATTGTATTTTTTAGCGTTACAAGGATCATCTCGTCAAATGGACTCGATGCAGACTCATCTTCTATTAGATCCCCAAATGCCTTGCTATTGTTATCGTTTATTGGCGTATCAAGGGAGCCGATGTCCTGTATTGTAATATTTATATCTTTTACTTTTTCAAGGGAAATACCGGTAATTTCGGATATTTCTTCGGGAGTTGCCTTTCTGCCATTTTTTTCTTCGATCTGCTGGATCGCATGATAACACTTTTGCATATCGTTAAACAGATGAATCGGTACTCTGATAATACGCCCGGTGTTGGCAAGAGCTAAAAGTATTGATTGTCTTATCCACCAGATGCCGTAAGTGCTAAACCTAAAGCCTTTTTTATAATCAAATTTGTTTATTGCCTTAATCAAACCAATATTGCCTTCATCAATTAAATCCAAAAACGACAATCCTCTATTTCTGTATTTTTTTGCAACAGAAACTACAAGTCTTAAATTAGATCTAATCATTAATTTTTTATAATGTTCGAGATTTTTCTTTGCCTCTGCAAGTTTGTGTTTAACTTCTTCTTCGGTACATTCCTTTTTATTAATTTTTCTTTGTATAAGCTCGATCTGTCTGGTGTATGCGGCTATTTTTTTAAATATTTTTAATTCCTCTGATTCTGTTAACAGTGGGATTTTTGATATCTGCTTAAAATACATTGATAGAGTATCAAATTCTTCGGCGTCATTTTGTTTTGCCGATTTTTTTTTATTCGATACTTTCTTTGTTTTTTTTGATTCAATTATATCTTCATTATCAAAATTTTCATCTTCCATATTTAAAATGCTGCCTCTGATAAAATCATTTGAAGTTATGATAATTATAAAAAATATTTCCCAAAAATACAAATTAAATATTACATTATGATAAAAATGAAGATAAATTTACAAAAAGCAACAATCGAGTGATTCTTAATATTCAATCCTGTCAATTTCAAAACCGTTGTCTATTATCATTTGTTTAGTCTCATTAATGCATTCCCCACCGACTGTAAGATAACCTTTTGAAAACACCGAATCAACAATATAAAGACAGAGAGCCTGCATTGATCTTAAATGATATTCCCTGCCTCCAGCAGCTCTTAACTCTACATCGGGTAATCCAAATCTAAAAATTGAAAGAATCTTTAGGCAATATTCGGGAGTTAATTTTTGAGGATTTTTTATACCATGACCTTCCACAGGGATAAAAAAATTAACTGGCACAGATTTGGCTCCGACTTTTTTTAATTCACTTATTATACTTACTAGATCATCGATTGTTTCACCAAGGCCTATTATTACGCCGCAGCACAGATCGAGTCCGGCATCTTTTGCATTATTTATTGTTTCAAGCCTCTTCTTAAAATCATGACTTGAGCAGATATTACCATAATTTTCCATGCTTGTGTTGATGTTGTGATTGTATCTGTTTACTCCAGCATCCTTTAGTTTGATGGCTTCTTCTTTTGTCAAGAATCCAGCTGAGACACAAACTTCTATACTGTATCTCTTTTTTATTTCTTTGACAACATTGATTATCCTGTCCGTCCTGCCGCTACCTATATCCCTGCCGGAAAAAACCATGCAATATCGGTAAGCATCATTTTCATAAGCCTCACGAGCTTCGTTAAGGATCTCTTCATCGCTCTTCATCGGATGAATATTTTTATCATGCATGTTTTTTGATTGTGCACAGTATCTGCAATCTTCTGTGCAATTACCGCTCTGGACATTGTTTATTATGTGTATTTTAACTTTTTTACCACTATGATTTTTTCTTACGGTGAATGCAGCATCAATCAACGGAAGAATCTCGACGTTTTTATCCGTTAATATCCACTTAATATCATCCGCATCGATTGTCCCTGTTTTAAGACTTTTTTTTGCAATCTCATAATACCGCAAATTCATGTAACAATTATCCTTTATTTAATTTGATTTAAGGAATATTAAATAAATTTTATTTTAAGTCAAATATTTTTTCTAAATAAATAATTGTTTTGTATTTAAAAGTATTCTATTTATCTGATTCGGCTTTGACTATAAAAGTAAATGGAGGGAGGGAATTTTAACAAAAGTTGTCATTTTTAAAACTATAGTTTAATGGATTATTTTTTAAAAATAAACTTTAATTAAATTAAAATAAATTAAAACGAGGTGTAATATGAAATTAAAGCTATTACTTTTTTGCATCGCTATATCGTTAATAAATTTATCTATTTTTTCGATAAGTGGTGATGTACTGACAGATCCAAAAGATATAATAATCAAGCCAAAAGCAAAAAATGGCTTATTGATGTTTGTGGTTAAATATTCAAGTTATGATTTTAAACTCCTGGTAAAAAAATTTATACATGATGGAATGAAGGATCCTAAATTTTTACATGACAACGGCAAATTCTTAAGGGATAACGGAATTACCGAGTCAAATGTAGTAAGTATATTAAGCATGTATGAAGGGTTGGGTTATAATTATGATCAGACAGGAGTAATTTATTCTGAATTGATAACAGCAACGGTAAAAAACATAGAATCAAAACAGGAATTTAAAGTTGTTCTTCATCCGATGATAAAAAGAGCATTTATACCTAATATAACAGTAGGCAGATATAAATTTGAAAAATTAACTTTAACAATATCGCTTGGACCAAATTTTGATACATACAATTGTGATTTAATCCTTAATGATGAATTGCCTGGTTTTACGATTAATTCAAACACGGCATTTTTATATGGACAAATAAATCTAAAAAAAGGGGAAATAAGTCATGTCAGTGATGAAAAAAGCATGGAAAAGCTAAAAAAATATATTAATCTTATAAAAAAATTTAAGCGTTATGAAAATTTAAAGATAGTTGAAATAAATTCATCTGAAGAACCAGTAAAATAAGTTTTTAAGGCATGAAGTATAGAAATATCTTCATGTCTTTTTTATTTTTTATTGTAAAATATTCAAGTGATGATTTTAAACTCTTGATGAAAAAAGTAATACATAAGATTTAAAGTTATAATCCATCCAATAGTTAGAAAAGCGTTTATACCGGGTTTAACAGTCGGTAAATACCGGGAAGATTGGGCTTTATATACAAGTGATATTTTCATTAAAGCTGACAGGAAAATGATTTTGAATATGTTAAAAAAATGAGAAATAAGCACCGAAGAAGCCGAAAAACTTTTTAAATTATTGCAATAGAAAGCTACTTTTATTGAAATTCTTTAATGAATTACCACAAGCAAAAAGGTAACTAAAGTTATATCTTAATAATATTTAGTTACCTTGAAAAACTAGAAATATAAAATTAAAATAAATCAAATGAATTGTAATTTCATTCAAAATCAACAGAATATTGAATTTTAGTACCTTTAAGGATCATTAAAATTCTAAATATGGAGATGGTATGAGTAATACGGAGTTCAAATAAAAAAGCCCTCATGACGAAAT
>CAZHHK010000176.1:0-4285 GCA_964531405.1 uncultured Spirochaetales bacterium
TAATTATTATATTAATATTTTTTATTGACCCCCTATTAGTTGTATTATACAATAATTGTATAATACAACTAATAGGGGGCGCTATGGCAATTAGTGATGCTAAAATAAAAGAATTTAGGTCTAAATTGAGGATTATGGAGAGGGAAATTGCACGGGAGCTTGAAATGGAATGCTGCGGTATATCACTCTCCCAGTGTCATGCCCTTGTAGAGATAAAAGAGCTTAAAGAAACTACAATTAAACATTTAAGTGAAATATTGGATCTTGATAAGAGCACTTTGAGCCGGACAATTGACGGAATGTTAAATGTAGGGCTTGTTAACAGGGAAATAGATAAAAAAGATAGGCGCTACATGAAGCTTAGTCTCACAGATCAGGGTAATAAAATAGCATCATTTATTAATCAAAAATGCGATGATTATTATAAAAAATTGTTTGAACATATCCCTGCGAAAGAACATGATGGAATTATAAAAGCAATAGATTTAATAGGCTCTGCAATGAATAAGCTAAGAAAAAATGGCGTTAATTGTTGTAACTAAAAAGGAGAAATTAGAATGAGTTGCGATTGCGGATGCGAGACAAAAAAGTATTTTCTTAAAAAAGAATTCTGGATGACAGGGATTATGAATGTTTTTGAGATGGATATACCTGTTGTAGATTGTAAATTGAAGTTAAGAGACATTTTAGGTGGATGGCTTGCACGATGGAGCATAAATAGGGATAGGTATAATATAACTCCGGGATTATACGCCATAGGTTGTCCGGATAAAAACTCTGTTGTGCTTGCAACAGCAAATTATAAACTGTCATTCGATAAACTAAGAAAGGAGTTAACAGGTCTGGATGCATGGATACTGGTGCTTGATACGAGAGGTATTAATGTCTGGTGTGCGGCAGGCAAGGGGACTTTTGGTACTGAAGAATTAATTAAAAAGATTGTAGAAACCCGACTTAAAGATATTATAGATCACAGGAATATAATCTTACCGCAATTAGGAGCAGTTGGAGTACAGGCACATGTTGTCAGAAATAAAATAGGTTTTAATGTTATATATGGTCCTGTCTATGCAAAATATATAAAAGAATTTATAGAAAATGGTTTTAAAAAAGATCAGAAAATGACAATTGTTAAATTTAATCTTATTGACAGGCTCGCCGTTACTCCAGTTGAAATAGTCTCAGCATTAAAATACATAATACCAGTATTTTTAGTAATCGGAATTTTTGATATAGTAATGATTAAAAATATTTCAGCAAAAATACTTATTGATTTTATTCCGATTTTGGGTGCATTCCTTAGCGGCTTAGTTTTATTCCCCGTACTGTTGCCTATTATCCCGTTTAAATCATTCAGTATAAAAGGTGCGATTTTAGGTTTGGTATGGGCATTATTGATAAGTTATATTTATAAAATCAGCATTGGCGGTTATATTGCAAATGCTTTACTATTTACCCCTATTACCAGTTTTTTTGCTTTAAATTTTACCGGCTCAACGACTTTTACCAGTCTGTCAGGCGTAAAATTGGAGTTTAAATACAGTATTCCTGTAATGATTATTACTGGATTTTGCGGATTTGTATTAAAAATGTTGAATGTTTTTAGCGTTATTTAAAAATTTGAGGTCAGAGCTTTTAAAAATTAAATACTAATGGTATCTATCGAGCCATTAATTTTTGAGGAGGAAAATCATGAAGTCATATTATATAAAAAATGTTACTACATTAAGTCTGGATAGCTCAAAATGTATAGGTTGCAAAAAATGCCTGGAGGTCTGTCCCCATGGTGTCTTTATAATGAATGGGAAAAAGGCTGAAATTTATAATAAAAATCTATGCATGGAATGCGGTGCATGTATGAAAAATTGCCCATCAAAAGCAATAAAGGTTGAGCCAGGAGTAGGATGCGCTGCTGCATTATTGTTTGCTGCAATCAATAAAACAGCACCTTCCTGCGGTTGTTCTGGGAAATCAAAAAAGACAAGCTGTTGCGGGTGAAATTTATTTGATGGTTTTATTTTGTATCTTCGTATAAATATATATAACAAATGCTATAATTAAAAAAATAATGCTTGAGATTATAATTATCGGCACTGAAATCTCGTTATTTTTATTTAAAACATATTTATCAATTTGTCTGAAATTCATAAATAAAATAATCGCTGAGTTATATGTAAAATGTGCTGTAATAGAAGCATACAAAGATCCAAATCTGCAAAACACAAACCCCAGATAAATTCCTGCAGCGATCAATGCCAGCAATCCAAGTGGTTGAAAATGATATAATGCAAAAACAGTACCGGATAAAATGTATACCCATGGCTCTTTGATTTTTCTTTCAAGAGTTGATTGAAAATAACCCCTGAACAAGGTTTCTTCACAAACAGCGGGAGTAATCCCTATTACAGCAATAAGAAAAAACAGCTCGAAATTATTATTACTTTTAAACAATGGTTCCGAAATTTCGCTCATATTTTTCAAGACAGGAAAAAAATAGAAAGATATTCTTGAAAGAAATTCTGCAGCAGGGATTATCGTAATACTTCCAGCTACCGACAAAATAATTGCAAGAATATCGAAATTTTTAAATTTAAAATACTCTTTATAGCTTCTATTATGCCATTTTTTAAAAACAAATAATGTAGGCGCAAACAGGATACAGTACTGGCTTATTACAACTATCGTCAAAAGCTGTATTTTATATTTTGAGTAAATTGCTTTCATCTCATCAAAGTAGTTTAATGGAGCATTATCTAATATATGACCTTTTTTAATTAAAAAATCAATAAGCACATAAGAATTAACAGCAACTGTCTGTATTAAAAAGTATATTCCTCCGATTATAAATAAAAAAACAAATGCACCGACCAGAGGATTTCTGCCTTCAGTCTCCCAATAACCGAGTTTTGTTATTTTTTTATTTTCTTGCATGAAACATCCTTGAATGATTTATTTTTATAAATTTGAGTTGTCTTCTATAGAATCCTGTATAAAATTCACTTCGTCTCTAATTTCTTTTTTTCTTACCTTCAAATTTATAAACATGAGGCTGTAATATACCGGATAAACAAGTGCATAAGCAGCAACCCGCAATATCATTGAAACCGCAAGTCCTCCCACCGCAAAATACACGGCATTTCCTTGCAATAAACTGCTTAAATTTGAAAAGTCATGATTTATATACATCTGAAAAAATTTAATATAAATCGGAAGGAAAGAAAAAATCAATATTGGAGTTGTAACCATGGAAACAGCAAACGACACGCCAAGTGTAACAATAAAGGTATTGCCAAATACTCTCCACCAGTTTTTTTTAACAAGGTTAAAACTCTTAGGTAGACTCTCAAAAACACCCGAATTATCATACAAAATTAAATGGGTAGCAAAGCTCCAGCAATATTCAATCCAAATAATAAAACATATAAAAGCTATATAAAAAATTATCCCTGATATAATCATTATTATTGTCAATAATTCTTTGTTGAATACGGCAGTAATAATACCGCAGATTATATAGATTAAAACCAATAATACGGTGATACCCATAATTATTGCATACAACAATAAGCCTTTTAGAATTATTTTCAATAATTTTTCTTTTAAAACAATAGATGCAATCTGCTTAAAAGATATATTTTCGCCATGCGCTGTTTTTAGTGTTTTTAAAGATATGCAGGAATAGATAAATATGAATAAAAAATAGTATATATAAGTGGCGGCAAATAAAACCAAAATTGATACAATAAAAGGAAGCATTGTATTAATGCTCATATCGTTATTAATTATTGCCCCCTGTATAAAAGCGATATATTCCTTTATAAAATATATCAAACCCGTCATGTATATTAACACAGCAGGTATTAGTATTAATAAAGTTAAAGGCAGAATATCCTTAAAAATTATTTTTATCATCTCAAATGTTTTATAGAAAAAATCTTCCAGTTTATATGTTGTCAAAAACTTATTGTTATTCTCAAACATTAACTATCTCCATTTACGCAGGAGTATTTTAACTCCTGATAAATTTATATTTATATATTAAAGTCTACGGCTTTAACGATTGCAAAATTGATTTTAAGTATAAAGTATTTAATGAATATTTGCCATATTTATTTATAATAAATTTGTTTTATCAAACAAAGTAATATGTAAATTTTTGTAATATTTAAAATTTTATCTGTTAAATAATATATCATTGGTAAATAAGATTGCTGTTAAAATTTTTAAAAAAAGGAGGTATGATAAAAAGTCAAAAGTTGGATAAGAGAGCTAAAGATATATTATT
>CAZHHK010000177.1:0-4232 GCA_964531405.1 uncultured Spirochaetales bacterium
GATACAAATTTGTCAAATGGTTTAATATTTGACAGAAGCATCTATTATACGAGGATAATATTTATGAACAAAAAAGTAAAATTAGGGATCGGTGAATCTTGGTGGAAAAATGCTGTTATTTATCAGATTTATCCATTGAGTTTTAAGGATTCTAATAATGATGGCATTGGGGATTTAAAAGGGATTATACAAAAACTTGATTATATTTCATGGCTCGGTGTCGATGCCATCTGGCTTTCTCCGGTTTATCAATCTCCGATGGCAGATTGGGGATATGATATCAGTGATTACAGATCAATCGATCCATTTTTTGGTAATATGAAGGATTTTGATGATCTCCTTAAAGATGCTCACAAAAAAAATATAAAGTTAATTATGGATCTTGTAATAAATCATACATCAGATCTCCATCCATGGTTTTTAGAATCACGTTTATCAAAAGACAATCCAAAGAGAGACTGGTATATTTGGCATCAGGGTAAAAATAAAAAACCACCGAATAATTGGAAATCGGCATTCGGTGGAGGAGCATGGGAATGGGATCATAAAACTGAAGAGTTCTATCTTCATTCTTTTTTAAAGGAACAGCCCGATTTAAACTGGAGAAATCCTGAAGTTAAAAAAGCTGTTTTTAATGAGATAAAGTTTTGGCTTGATAAGGGAGTTGATGGGTTTCGTCTAGATGTCGTTAATTGCTATTTTAAGGACAAAGATTTAAGGAATAATCCATTTTTTTTAGGTCCGACTCCACGTCCTTATGATCTTCAAAAACATATTTATGATAGGGACAGACCCGAGATGCATTCCCTTTTAAAGGAGTTAAGAAAACTTGTAGATTCATATAAAAATAGGGTGCTTATAGGTGAAGTCTTGGTAGAATTTCCCGGCAATCAAAAGATTGCAGCAAGTTATCTTGGTAATGGTATGAATGAGCTTGATATGAGTTTTGATTTTTCTCAGGTTTTTACAAGATGGAATGCCAATAAAATGCTAAAAATAATTCAGGGTTGGTATGATGTAATTCCCAAAAATGGTTGGGCTGCACTTGCATTTTCAAGTCATGACCAGATACGTACTTATAGTCGTTTTGCAAAAGGAAAAGATTCTATAAAAAGAGCTAAGGTTTTTGCAGCGCTTTTTATGACTCTTAAAGGTACTCCGTTTATTTATTATGGTGAAGAACTTGGAATGAAGAATGGCAAATTGAAAAGAAAGGATTTTCATGATCCTGTTGGTGTGCATTATTGGCCTCTTAACAGCGGTAGGGATGGAGAGAGAACTCCGATGCAATGGTCAAGTAAAAGGAATGCAGGGTTTTCTAGCGTTAAACCATGGATAAAAGTAAATCCCGATTATAAAAAAATTAATGTCGAGAATTCAAGAAGAGACTCTGATTCTCTGTTGAATTTGTATAAAACTTTAATCAAACTCAGGAGACAGTATCCAGTCCTTAATAACGGCGATTGGGTAAAAGTAGATAAAGGTCCAAATATTATTGCTTATTATAGATTAAATACTATCCAGAAAATTCTTATAATTTTAAATTTTTCTAGCAGAATAAAATCAGTCAAGATAGATAATGAAAAAAAATGGGAAATAATTCTTTCAACATATTCTGATCGCAAAGAGAATATACTAGAGTCTTATATAAAATTAAACCCCTATGAAGGTGTTATTTTAGAGTAGATATAATCTTAATAAAATGTAATTTATTTTCCAATAGGATGTAAAAATAAGAAGCTTAATACTTCAAGGAAAGGATTAAATTTGATCAATTATACTTTTCGTTTACAGGCAGTTCTATACCAGCGCATTTCATTACGGCCATTCTTGATTCTTCAGTAATTTTGACAATTGCTGCTTCTTCAGGAAGGTTTAAATCAGGGAATATTGGATCGCCTATTGTAAGCGTGAAATAAACTTTATTTTTTTTACCCTGTCGGTAAGATATAGCCATCGGTAAAACAGGCACTTTGTTTTTAACTGCAAAATTAAATCCACCCGACTTAAAAGGTCGTATAGGTTGATAGAGGGGCCATAAAGATGCTTCAGGATAAAAGTGTACGAATTTGCCTTTACCTAAAAGACTATTAATTGTTTTTATAAAAACGCTCATGCCATGAAGACTTGTATCGGGTATAGGGATAAGATTGCATAAACGCATCAAATGACGATCTTTACTTTCGATATTTTCTTTTAATACTGGACAGTAGAGTCTTCTTGGGGAAACAGCCTTCAGTACACAAAGGTAATCCCAGTTATGAACATGATTACTAACAGTTATAACTCCGCCTTTATATTTTTTTCGCAACTTTTTAATTTTGTCTTTACCTTTAATTTTTAGACGGAACATAAACCACATCATAGGAAAAACAATCAAATGTATTGTTATATGAACAAGTATACTTAAAATTTTAAATTTTAGACTTTTATCAATGTATGGATAATTTTTATCAAATGTAATATTTACTACACGTTTAATTTCATTTATATGAGCGTCTTCTTTGGCTGGAGGGATAAAATTAATCTTAGGTACATAAGGTTTGTTGACTTGATTTAAGCCAAATAAAGCGGGATGCGTTTTTTTATATTCCTGTATTGCTTCTGCATATAATTCTTCAGTTTTAACTATTATATTTTTTAATTTATACTGTTTTACCGACTCGCAGTATAATTTTTCCATTTTTAATCTTTCTTCTTCATGTTCGATCCAGTAATCAATTTTTCGTGCCAGATCTATGTGATCGCCCGATTTAAAAAGAGATCTGTCATCTAATGCAAATTGTTTTGTGGCAGATTTACGTGAATCAGAAATTATAGGTACTTTGGCACATGATAATACTTCAAGACAAGCTATTGCCTCTATCTCAATATCCGCCGGATGGACATAAAGGTCGGTATTATGAATAATCTTTAATAATTCTTCTGAAGAATAAAAGCCGAATGTAGGAGGATTAGGTAAATATCTGCCAAGACGCTGATAATGATTTTTTTTGGGACCGTTCCCAGCAAGTGTGAGTTTAATTTTATCTTTATATTTACTGTGATTTATTGCTTTAATTAAAACATCCTGCCGTTTTTCGCTGACGAGTCTGCCGATCATAAGTATATTAAAAAAGTCTTTTTTTTTATTATAATCAACAGGTGATGGAGTAAAAATATCCGATACTCCATTTGAAAAAATATGAAGTTTGGCTTTATAATTGTATTTTTTCAATTCATTGGCAATGAATTTTGATGGGCAATGTATATGCTGAAAATTACTGTAAACTTTTTTATTGAATCTTTTATAAATAAAGGAAGCAAAACCTTCAAACCAGCCTAATCCCATGCTGTATGTTACATTTTCAGGCTGACAGTGAAATGCTGCAATATGAGGGATCCCCATTTTATCCGCAATTTTTTGTCCTACCATCGCAAGTTTATACGGCAAAAAAAAATGGACTATATCAGCGCCTTGAAATGCTTTTTCTAAAATTTTTACATCAGGTTTAGCGAATATCATCGATTGTTTTCTGGTAATATTTGATGCAATTGGTACATAATGTTCTTTTAGAGGATACATGTCGTTTCCTTCTATACCAACCGAAACAACTCTAACAGTATGTCCTCTTTTTAATAGTTCTTCACGAAAACGTATTGCAGTCATTGAAGTGCCATTTATGGGAGTAAAAAAATCGATTACAAAGGTTATTACCATAATATATCCAATAATGAATAATATTAAAACTTGATTTTATTGTCAATAATATCATAATATTCATTAAAAATTATCCTCTCTATAGCCCGAGAGATGGATTGCACAGCCCCTGAAACCCCAGTTTGCTGTCGAGTGATACTGTTTAAAGCGCTTTGTTAACCATTGGGCAAAAACTCAAATTAGGTGAGTGATTCTCTTACCATGCTGACTACAGATATATATAATAATATTTATGGTAGGGGATTTTTTATTTTTTATCAAGAGAGGAATTTCTGTCATTCATAAATATCCAGATTACAAATTCGATATCACTAATTAATTTTATAAATCTTGTTAAATATCTACTTTGATCATTTTCATTGTATTTAGGTAAGCAACTTAACCTTTTTCACCTAAAATTTAAAATTACACCCTAAATTTCTAAAATTGTAAAAAAATTGACATGATTTTAATGATTCTATTATAATCCAACCAGTTTAAATTTTTGATAGCGTAACAAATACGTGACCTAAGGTCTAAAATTTAAAAAGCT
>CAZHHK010000178.1:0-4083 GCA_964531405.1 uncultured Spirochaetales bacterium
ATTTTATCATAAAATCAAAAGCGCTGCTCGCCTTTTTTACCAAAAATAAAAAATTGCACCCTAAATTTTCTAAAAACTTTATTATTATTGACTTGAATGAGTTGTTTTAATATTATTTTAAAATAGTATAATTATCTTACATCACACTTTTTTTGCTCTGTTATTAATCAATTAAAATTGACACTTTACAAAGATACAGACAAATGGGGTGCTTTTACATATAAAAAAGGAATTATTTATGAAAGTAGTAAAGATTTTGATTTTTTTATTAACTATCTCCAATTTAATTTTAGCTAAAGACGTTTTAAATGATAAAAATCAAAAGTTAATTCTTACACAGTATATTCTGGAAAGCGAGTTTAATCCGGGCGCATATATTAATGATAACAGTGTTATAAGTTATGAACTATTTGATAAAAAAATGCTGCCGGATAAAAAAAATTTTGAAAAAAAATGTACACTATAAAATGTGAATTTTTTATCGATGAAAACTTAGCAAATAAAGATTTTTCTTTATTAATAGGCCCAGCCGATATGCCTTATGATGTTTATATTAATGGCAATTTAATTTTCAAGAAAGGTAATTACATAGATTACTATAGTTCTTCAATCTATGAAACGTCAAACATTTTATTATCAAAAAGTCTATTAAATTATGGAGTCAATAAAAATATTATAAATATTCAAATGTTCCCGTTATATGAAAGAACTTTTCTTGGAGATTTAGTTGTAACATCTAAAAACACAGCTTTTCTTTATTCTTCCTTTCGAAATTTATTCAACGTGAATTTAATTCAAGGTTCATGCTTGATCTCATTAATTTTATCCCTTTATTTTTTGCTTTTATTCTTTGGAAGAAAATTAAAAGAAATCCATTTTTTATATTTCTCATGCATCTGCCTTTTTTTTGCAATGTCCTATTATAATATATTCTTTCATTTCTTTGATTTTCACGCTGATTTTAATGAAAAGATTTCAAGATCAGGGTTTCCGTTAGCATCTATGTCTATAGGCTTATTCATTATTGAGTATTCAAAACTATTTAATAATAAAAAAATATTTCGTGTATTAAAATATATATTAATCGCATTAATTTCAATTTTTTCTATAGCATGCTCCATTTTGACTGCTATGTATAATACCAAGAAAGAAATTCATTATATATTTAACAACATTACCGCTAATTATATTATTCCTCCAATTTTGATTATATCCATGATTATACTTATCATTTCAATTATAAAATCAATTATCAAAAAGTCTAATTTTGGAATAATTGCCGTATTTTTGGGATTCATTGTAGTAATAATATTAAGTTATCATGATATTTACTATCTAAATTCGAATAAAACACCTTTTTGCTGGACTGTCCCTTACGGCTATCTTGCCTTTGTTTTATCAATATTTTTTACTTTATCAATAGAGCAGTCGATGCTCTATTCTCTTTCAATAAGACATTATAAAGAGATCGATAATAAAAACAAAACTCTCGGTAAAATGATGCAGAATATAAAAACGGTTTCCGATAACCTTGTAGATTCCAGCACCAAATTGGAGTTATCAATAAATAAAGCAATAAAATTCATCAATGAGTACGGAGATAATAATAAAACTATTATGGGGAAAATTTTAAACCAGTTCAGTAATATTGATATAACAATCAATCAGATAAAAACAAGAATAATTAAATATAATGAAAATATATCCAGCGCCTTATTAAATCAGCAGAATGCTGTCAAGGATGTGAATCTGTCAATTGCTAATATGAATAATCATATAGAATCTACATCATTAGCTGTCGAGGCAGCAAATCAACTTACCGATCAATTTGCCAAACTTGCAAATCAAGGATCAGTGATAATTTATGAATCCAAGGAATCTATTGATAAAATTGCGGGTAATTCTAAATTTTTAAATGAAGTTTTAAACTCTATACAGGATATTACAGACAAAACTAATGTCCTGGCAATAAATGCCGCAATCGAAGCTGCTAATCGTGGTGAGTTAGGTAAAGGCTTTGCTGTTATAGCAGCAGAAATCAGAAAACTTGCAAATCAGTCAAAAGTCAGACTTATAACGAGTTTTGATAATATTAATAATATGTCGGAGCTTGTTTCCAATAGTGCCAATAAATCAGAAGATGTCGCCAAATTACTTTTAGACATAATCGATGAATGCCAGAAAATCGTAAACAATATTAATGAAATAAATTTACTTATGCATAATCAAAAAGACCAATCAAACAGCATAATCAAATCAATGGAAAGTCTTTTTATTGACACAGATAAGATAAATGAAATTTCTAAAGAAGAAAAGTATGAGAATGAAAAAACTGCCGAGACGCTTGAAGACTTAAAATTGTCATTTAAATCTATTGCAAATCTACTTGATGAACAAAAACAAAAAGAAAAGGATTTACAGAATTCACTAATTAGTATAAAAGAGGTTATGGTTGAAAATCTTAAAGATGTAGAAATCCTAAATGATTGCATCAAAACCAATAAATAATTTTACTATCGAGGTTAATCTTAAATGCTTTTTTTGATCTTAACAATTTCAATATCAATGAGTATTTCTTTTTTTTGTTCGTTATTTGAAGCCTGTCTTTTAAGTTTATCGACTACAGATATTGCAAAAATAGCTGAAAAAAATCCGGCAATGGCAAAGCTCTGGACTGACTTTAAAAAAAATATTGATAAGCCTATAGCCGTTATACTGATTATTAATACATTGGCACATACAATTGGAGCGGCAATTTCAGGGGCTCAATTTAATAAGTTGTTTGGTAATAATTTTATTGCTTTATTTTCATTGGTTTACTCTCTTGCTATGATACAATGGACAGAGATACTTCCTAAGACGATTGGAGTAAATCACAACATAAAATTAGCAAAGGTATCAGGAATACCATTAAAAATTTTAATATATATTTTTTCTCCGTTAGTATTTTTTATTCATTTTCTGAATAAACCTTTTAGCAAAAATAAAAAAGACGGATCGTCTGGTGATATTCTAAAAGACATATCTGTTTTGTCTCATTTTGCAGTGCAGAATAAAGAAATCACCAAAGATCAAGAGATGATTTTATCCCAAACCCTTAGATTAAAAAAATTATTGATAAAAGATATCATGGTTGAAAAGAGCGAAATTAAGTATCTTTCAACAAAGATGTCGATGGTTGAAGCTTTGATTGAAGCTCATATACATCACCATACAAGATTGCCATTAATCAATAATGATAATATAAACGACATAATAGGCTATATAAATTTTAAGGATATAGTTACTGCTCTTCAGATAAATCCAAAAGATCCTTCTTTAAGAGGCATATGCAGGCCAATAATAACTCTATATGAAGATGAAAATTTATCTGTTTCATTAAATAAATTAACTGTAAGTTATCAGCATATTGCTATTGTAAAAAATCACAGCGAAGAAATAACTGGGCTGGTTACTCTTGAGGATATCTTAGAATCAATAATTGGAGAGTTAAATGATGAGTATGATATTTTGCCTGTCCATGTACATAAAATAGCAGATAACAGATTCATAATTGGCGGTGGAGCAACATTAAAAAAATTATTCAATGAATATAATATTGCGATTCCTGATTTGGAAATAACAATTAATGACTGGCTGATAGAAAAATTCGGTAGAATTCCAAAAGCTGATGAAAAAAAGCATATTGATGGAAATTGCTTTATAATAAGAAAAATAAGAAGATCGAGTATCCATGAATTAATCATAGAAACCAATCAAAATTTAAAAACTTGCTAAACCTTTATGATATTGCCCTTTGTGTTTTATAAGTAAAAAGAACTTTAAGTTACCAATGTGAGAGAAAGAAATGCTTAGAGGTAAAATTTTGTAAATGGTAAAATAAAAAAATATCAGAAGTCCTACTCTACACCTAACTTTTACATCAGAAAATCCTGCTATCCGTGACAATCTGCATATTAGCCATGAAACTTTTAGAAAATGTTTAATCGAGAAAGGTATTTGGAAATTAAAACACAAACGAATTAAAGATGAACCTCCCCGCAGCAAGCTGACGGGGTATCAAAAGAATGGGAGCCAACGATC
>CAZHHK010000179.1:0-3813 GCA_964531405.1 uncultured Spirochaetales bacterium
TATAATAATTAATAATATATAATGCAAAAATTATACTATTAAAGGATAAAAATGAAAGTAATTATATCAAAAAATGCTGGCTATTGCATGGGTGTCAAGAGAGCCTTTTTAAGATCTTTTGAAGCGGCAAATAATCATTCCTCTATCTGTATATATGGCGAAATGGTGCATAATAAATTCGCTCTTAAATCGCTCGAAGAAAAAAAAATCGCACTAATTAAAAATATTGATGATATTATAAATGATAAAAAAATCAATTGCGTTATTATAAGAGCACATGGAATTTCTCCTGTTGAAGAAGAAAAATTAAAACAAAGCGGTAAAATAATTTTTGATTTTACATGCCCAAAAGTAAAGCAGGTTCAGTTACTCGCAAAAGAGCTATCGAATTCAAACTATACAATAATTCTTTTTGGCAAGGAAACACATCCTGAAGTAATTGGTATTGTCGGGTATTGCAAAAATCCTTCTTATATAATTAAGAGTATTGAGGATCTTAAAAATTTACCTGATAAAATCAATAAACCCGTAATCTTAAGTCAGACAACAATGAATTCTGATACCTTTGTTGAAATATGCAGAATTTTAAAGAAAAAATACAAGGATATAAAAATCTATGATACTCTTTGTAATTCTCCAATAAAAATACAGGAATCCGCAATTAAACTTGCCAAAAAAGTCGATGCAATGATTGTTGTCGGAGATAAATTAAGTGCCAATACAACTACGCTTTTTGAAAAAGTTAAAAATATTAAACCGACTTATTTTATTGAGACTAAAAATGATATAAATCTTAAAGAAATTGAAGAATTTAAGTCTATTGGCATCACAGGAGGAAGTTCGACTCCTGATTGGCAGATGAGTGAAATAAAAGAATTTCTAGAAGCGAATATTAAATAATTAGGGTTTATGGAGAAAAATTAAAGCCAATAATTTCAAAATAATGGTTAAATTCAATTTTATAATTAAAATTTTTATTAATGTAATTAGATGAATGCGACATATGTCGCACTTTTTTTAATTTTGATATTTTTGCCATTCGTAATGTATGTTTATTTTTAATACGCTTCAGCCATTCAACAAAATCAGTTAATCCATATTTATCAACACATTTAACAAATATCTCTAAAATTTTTCTAAGGGTAATAGCCATGCTATAAATATACATATTATGAGTAAAATGTTTCAGGAAATTATAAGTCTTTTCATCAAGATAAGCATGCATACTGGTATTCGCTCCAAATTTATTATAATCTCCTCGTTCATCCTTTATGTCATAATAATAATATCTTTCAATAAAAGGTCTCATATTATTAATAATATATATAATAGTTTTTGAATATGACAATTTTAATTTTTTTGATATTCTAATAGTTTTAATTTTCAAATTTTTATTTAAAACAAAATGAAAATCTTTTTTCATGCGATTCTCCAATTTTTATATTAATTAGACGCTAAAAATTTGATTTTCATTTACAATACTTATTATAAATTATTCACTTTTTTAAAAAATTAATTTAAATTTATAAATATAATTTTATTGACAATGGACAAGTTTCTAAATCAATACTTAATTAAATCCGATAATTGTAGTATAAAATTTTAGGTATTAATTATGAGTAATATAAAAATTTCTTTTATGCTTCCCGATATAACAGAAGCTGAGATAAATGAAGTTGTGGAAATTATGAAATCAAACTGGATCACAACTGGGCCGAAGACAAAGCTCTTTGAGAAGGCACTATCAGCCTATTGCAATGCAAGTAAAGCTGCATGTATTAATTCTGCAACAAATGGATTAAAAATACTCTTAGATTTATTGCAAATAGGCAAAGGTGATGAAATAATCCTGACCCCATATACTTTTGCTTCAACAGCAAATGAAATAATCCATCATGGTGCTAAGCCAGTATTTGTAGATATTCTTAAAAATGATTTTAATATAGATCCTGATAAAATTAAAAAAGCAATAACAAAAAAAACCAAAGTTGTTATTCCGACTGACATTGGTGGTATGCCATGTAATTATGATGAAATAACCGAAGTTTTAAATGTAAATAAAAAAAAATATAATCCAAAAAAAAACACACTTCAAAGTAATTTTGATAAACCAATAATAATTGCCGACTCGGCTCATTCTTTAGGAGCTTCCTATAAAAATAAAAAAATTGGTAGTATTGTTGATTTTACTATTTTTTCTTTTCATGCAACTAAAAATTTGACTACAGCCGAAGGCGGTGCAATATTATTTAATGATATAAATAATATTAATTCAGAAGAAATTTACAAACAATTGATGATGCTTTCTTTACATGGAATGAATAAAGATGCATTTGCAAAAATTCAAGCAGCAAGCTGGGAGTATGCCATTGAATTTGCCGGACATAAATGCAACATGCCTGATATTCTTGCAGGTATAGGTCTTGCTCAGCTTAAACGATATGACAGTCAAATAATCCCAAAAAGAAAAAAACTTTTTGAATACTATTATAACAGATTTAAAAATAACGAGTTATTCATCAATCCTCCATTTGATAATGATTTTAAAAAAAGCTCCTATCATCTTTTTATGCTGAGAATAAATAATGCCGATGAATCAAAACGAAATTTAGTCATAAATAAAATGGCTGAAAATAACATTGCATGCAATGTGCATTTTATTCCGATTGTAATGCATCCGTATTATAAAAAGCTAGGTTTTAACATCAATGATTATCCGAATACTTACAATATGTATAAAAATGAAATAACGCTCCCATTTTACTCAACTATGAAAGAAAAGGATGCAGAATATGTGGCTGATAAATTGCTAGAAATATGCAAGGAATTATCGATTTAAAAAATTACCTTGTCAGTTTGTATATTTATAATATTTTCATTTATTTCATTTTTGATAATTATTTTATCCTTCCAGTTTCCTTTGACCCAACGTAAAAGATTTATTGCGGCACGTATTGTTTCATCTATTAAAAGACAACTCCATAATCCAATAATACCAAGATTAAAATATGAAGAAAAAATTATGATTGGTATAATACCCCACATGAATATTATACCCATAGTTGCAGAAAACTTTCCATCTCCTACTGTTTTAAGAGATACACCACCTATTATATTTATTGCCCTTATAGGCTCCATGAACAAACAAATAAGTAATATGTAGAAAGCTGTATTTTTTATTTCTAAATTATTTGTAAATAAAGACAACAAAGTATCGCTGAATAATAAATATAACAGTATATTCACAAAAGCAAAGATCATTGAAAATGATATAATTTTAAAATATGTTTTATTGACTTTGTCCAGCTTGTTTTGTCCTATATAATGACTAATAATAATCTGCCCGGAAGCTGTTAAAGTCCAAGAAAACGTTAAATCCAATAATATCAATCTTAATATATAAGTATTTGCTGCCATTGCAACAATGCCAAGATTTATAATTAATATTGATACAACAAAATTTTGTATAGTATAACTAAATGGTTCTACTGCAGAAGGTATTCCTATTTTTAAGATATTTCCAATAACTTCTTTAACATGTAAGAACAAATTTTTTATAAAAAAATTTATTCTTAATCTTATATGCACAAAATAAAACGAGATGAAAAATCCAATGACATACGAAATAACCGTAGCAAGCGCTATACCTCGAATTCCCATTTTTGGAAATATCCATATTCCCTTTAACAACACCCAGTTTAAAATTACATTAAGAATATTCGTGATTACCGAACTTATCATATTCCATCGTGTTAAAGTATTGATAGCGTAACAAATACGTGACCTAAGGTCTAAAAATTAAAAAGCTTTCCT
>CAZHHK010000180.1:0-3809 GCA_964531405.1 uncultured Spirochaetales bacterium
AACCTTTAAATTATTAAAGAAGTCAATATGAAAAAATATCAAAGTATTAATTTTAAAAAAAATTTTTCTATATTATTTAAAAGATCAAAAATTTTTAATATCTATCTATTTGTTATAATAGTAATCATTATTTTTATTGTTGGAATATTTTCTATTTATACATCTAAAGAGATTTTTATTAATATTTTTAAGAATATATTCATAAAGACTTCTAATGATAAAAATGTGAAAGTTAATGATATGAGGGGCACTAGTAAAAAAGTAAAAGTTGGAATTTATGAAAATGCTCCAAAGGTTTTTACTTCAGAGTTCGGTAAGCCTGCAGGTATATTTATTGATATCATCGAGTATATTGCCAATATAGAAGGATGGGATTTGTACTATATATCTGGCACATGGGCAGAAGGACTTGCCAGATTAGAAAAAGAGGAGATAGATCTTATGCCAGATGTGGCATATACTACTCAACGTGAAGAAACATTTCAATTTTGCAAAGAATCGGTGTTATCCTCATGGTCACAGGTATATGCAAAAAAAGGAAGTGGAATCAAATCAATAATAGATCTTGATGGAAAAAAAATAGCAGTTTTAGAAGGCTCTGTTCAACAAGAAGTATTTACAAAACTCAGCGAAGGTTTTTTTTTAAAATTAACATTCATTCAAGTCAAGGATTATAAGAAGGCATTTGAAATGGTTGCAAAAAATGAAGTAGATGCTGCTATAAGCAATAATTTTTATGGAATGATGCATGTAAAAAAATTCGGACTAGAGGATACAGCTGTTATTTTTAACCCTACTAGACTTATGTTTGCCGCTCCCAAGAATGCTCCCAGATACCTAATTGATGCTATTGATAGACATCTTGTTAATTTTAAAAAAGATCCACAATCAATTTATTATAAATCTATTAAAAAATGGACATCAGAAAAAGTTCAATTTGAATTACCATTGTGGTTAAAAATACTTGCTCTGATTGTAAGTATTGTTTTGATAATGAGTTTAGGTGCAAGTATGATATTAAAATATCAGGTTAATGTTCGTACGTATGAATTAAGTCAAATAAATAAAGAAATGGAAGAGAGAATAATTCAACGAACTCATGAACTAAATATTGCTAAAGAAAAAGCAGAATCAGCAGATAGACTCAAGTCTGTTTTTCTTGCTACAATGTCTCATGAACTTCGTACTCCATTAAATTCAATAATTGGATTTACAGGCATTCTTCTTCAAGGGCTTGCTGGAGAATTAAATGATGAACAAAAAAAACAACTTCAAATGGTCCAAAAAAGTGCAAATCATCTTTTATCATTAATTAATGATATTCTTGATTTATCTAAAATTGAATCTGGGAAATTTGAGCTTCAATTAAAACCTGTTGATATTATTGCATCAATTAAAAAGGTCATAAATATAATAACGCCTCTTGCTGAAAAAAAAGGATTAATAATTTTAACTAATTTGGATTGTGAGGATTGTAAAATAATCGGTGACGAACGAAGGTTTGAGCAAGTTTTAATTAATTTATTAAATAATAGTATCAAATTCACAGAAAAGGGAGAAATCACTCTAACCTGTAAAAAGAATCCATCTAATGTAAAAATAGAAGTAAAAGATACTGGAATAGGAATAAATCCCACTGATAAAGAAAAACTTTTTTTACCATTCCATCAATTAGCTGTAAGTCCTGTTAAAAAATATGAAGGAACAGGCTTGGGACTTTCAATAACAAAAAAGCTAGTTGAGATGATGAATGGTGAAATTTCTGTTGAAAGCAAACCAGGTAAAGGAAGTACTTTTACAATAATTTTTAATAATACCAAAGAAGGAACATGAAAAAAAAGAATACTTTTGATTGATAATAATGAACATATTTAATGAAATCTCTTCTTGAAAAAAATAATTTTATTGTTGATATAGCAAATAATGGTAATGATGGGATTAAAAAAGCATTAACTATAAATACAGATATATTTATTAATGATATAAAAAATTTTTAAAATATCTATTGATAGGAATTTTTATAATCGCACTCCATGTATAAAAAAATGCAAATTTAATCTAAATATAACCTAAAATCGCTAAAAACCTGCCTTTCTTCTCCTACAAAAATCAATTTTTGGCTCAAGTCATAATACTAAAAGCCCATTTATCAAATAAAATCTAAAATATTGAAAAAAGGCAAAAAATCACAATAAAACAGGCAGATCTCACCCACCCGGGTAATTTATCTATCCTGCTGCCTAAATAACTTCCCAACGCCGGATCAGCACTCATCCAACGGCTCGTTTTAGCATAATAAGACCTTGCCCCCCGTCGATCCATCAAATTTCAAAGAGCAATCTTAATTTAATAAAATCTTACTAAAAATCAATTTTGATTGCAATGAATTTTTTGAAAAAAAATAAGCTTATTGATTTTTCAAAATGTCGACCATGGACGGTCGATATTGTGTAAGCATACGGTTATGCTCAAAGCTTTAATCCACGACGGCATAAGCGACATTTGCGGAATTTGAAACTCCACGCAAACAGCGCGACGAGGATTTTACTCCTCCACGTATTGGTCGTATGATTCGCCGAATTTCTTTTTTAATTTTCTCGCAACAGATTTACTTATCTTACAATCCGGATTCTTTTCTAAAATAATTTTTATCATTAATTCTTGATTTCTTAATAAAGGCATATATGCACCTACTGGCAAATTATATTTATATATTATAATTATTGAAGGAAATACCCATTGAATATATGTAATATTTTTATATGAATGCTTTATGCCAGTATAAAACCCAAAAAAATAAGTTACTATATAATCCTCTCTCAATCCATATATTTTCATAAATGGGAAAAAGAAAATAATACAAAATGGTATTAATAACACTAGATAAAGAAGCATATATTTACCCTGAAATTTATCTTTAATAATCGATGTGGAAAGTAAAAATATTAATATTGATGAAATAATAATAGTAAAAATACTCCATCGAATAGAAAATTTAAAATCTAATTTCATAATCCATACCCTTCAATTATTTCATTTTCCTTTATTTCATTTATTTTTTCTTCTATGCTTTCTAGCCTTTCTTCAAGTTTTTTAATTGTTCGTTCGATTCTTTTTTTTTCAGCCTCAAGAATTTTTATAGTTTCTTTCGGCTTTTTTGTAGATGAGAGCTCGGCTTTTACCATGTCATGAGTCTTGCCGTCCAGGAAATCATTTTCAATTTTTTTTCTTTCATCAGGATCTTTGATCCTTGAAGCAATTTTCATGTTATCAAATCCAATTTCAGGATTTATATCTAAAGAATAAATTTTAATCATCGTATCTGCTGTTGTCCTGTTTAACATCAATCCTCTGTCTATATAATCTTCAAATCTTACCTTATGTATTCTGCATAAGTCAAAAGCTTTAATCAAGAGTTTACCAGCTTCCTTCATGATCTGTGCATTTTTAAAAAGATAATTTTGCTTAATCTGAATAGTCAACTTTTTAAATTCTTCATTGGTTTCAAAAATATTTTTGTATAATCCAAGATCCTCTGCTTTAAAAAGTAAATTATGGAAAATATTCCAAAATTCATTTGTATGGCTCCTTGATGAAACAGGTACCGATGAATTACAGAAATGTACATGATGGGCAAACTCATGGATTGCTGTATATATTATTGAATTATCTTCTGTAAAATTTTTATTGTGAATTATTATTTCTTTTTTATCCGGATAATAAAGTCCATTAACTTTCTTACTAGTCTTTCCTGAAAAAATCACCTTAAAATCTTCTGTACTATCGTTGAGTTTTAATAATAAATTCTT
>CAZHHK010000181.1:0-3794 GCA_964531405.1 uncultured Spirochaetales bacterium
AAAAACAAGCCTCTTTTTGATGGCATTTAAAATTATCAACACGGCAATTTTACTTCTATTTATTGCTGTTTGATCTAAATCATCATCAAAAAGAGGCGTTAGATCACACCACATTCTAAGTTGTCTGGGGAATCTTATTCATTCCCCAGACAACGACTGGCTAAATAACCCGCAAAAGCCCGCTGTTATAATATCAACCTTCTGGCGAAAGTCGGCATAAAATTCCGTAATCGGAAGTAGGCAGGATGCCGTTACTTACGATTGCGGATTTTATGTCGGTGAGAGCCATGGACGGCTCGAACGCAACTTGCGCCTGATTAAAAAACCAGCTTCACTATTTTACACCAACCTCAGTTTGAAATATCATCTAACAGCGGGCGGATTATTTTTTAACTCCTTTATTACTCCCTCAAGCCTTTTAAAATACTCATTGTTTTTCATATATGCTTCAATAGCCATTATTAATTCATTCCTTTCTGTCTCGTTTAAATTATCATAATCACTTAATTCGTTAAGCACAAACCAGTAATTTGATAATTTAAATAATTGTTTTTGTAATTCAGGATTATCATCAACAATTTCTTTTGATAATTCAATTTTTTTATTAAAATTAGCCACAAACCATCTTTCATAAAACATTCTATCCTGAGCAAAATTTGTTCCACTTCTTAAATTATGATGCAACATAAATAAATACATTAATTTAGCTTTTTCATAATCTTTTTCTGCAAATATTTTTTCCTCTCTTTTAAGAATTAACAAATTTAAATAACCAATCATATGACCATTTTTTATTCCTTCATTATAATAATTATAAGCTATATTACTTATTTTTTTATAATTCTTAACTTCGTCCCCTTCATTTGATTCTAAATCTGACATCACAAACTTAGTTAAATTTAGAATTTCTTTTTTAATTTCATTAATTTCTTTTTCAATTTCCATAATAAAATTCCTGATAACTAATCAATTAATCCCAATTCTTTTAGTTGCGTGAGATATTGTCCTGTAATATCAATTCCATTCTCATAGAATCTTGTTTTTTGTAATAATTTCACATCTTGTGTGATAGTCCTTAATTCCCATTCAGTCCATGGACATCCTACAGGATTTCTACCATACATATCATTAATAAAACTACCTTTAAAATTCAAAGCTCTACTTGGTGACACTCCATCGACATGGAATCTGATTATATCGCTATTCTTCATTGCATACTCAATTTTGGTCTCCAAATATCCAGTACCATTAAATCCACTATAAATCTTTCCGCCATAATTATCTTTCATACTAATATAATAATCATTATATTCACCAACAACACTTTTTCCAAACACTACATCATTCTTGTAATATCTTTCACTAAATGTATAAAAGTCGGTATTTTTAAAGCTCAAACTCTCTAAATCATCCAGATATGAGTTAATATACATCTGATTTAATTTAGCAAGCTGGATTTCAGCAACCACTGATGCTGCGATAGATGTTGCTGCTGTCATCGTTATCAATGATGCCAGTTGTCCCCTCGCCTGCGCCTGATTATTAGCGTAGTAATCTTCGTAGCTTAATACCTTGCTGTTTAGATAATTGCCAAATCCAAATGTACTTGAGCCTTCGTATAAATCTATTCCGACGTTTGCCAATCCATAAGACATCTGGAACCCCTTATACGCCACATACGGAAGTCCCAGACCCACGCTTGCAATATCTGTAATAGACCTGATTAAATCCGCTGCATACGCATTATAGAATGCCTTTGTCTCTTCCGGGGTTTCATGTAATAATTCATATGTAGCTTTTGAATCCTGTAATGCTCTATTTGATATCGCATAGCTGTTGCCAGAGTTCCTTAACTGTTCTATCATCTGCAAAGCATTCATATTCATTATTGGTCTGTCATATATAAAATTACCTGCCGAATGATAGTATTCCATATTCTTTTGATAATTGCTTTTTAATTCCGCTATTTCATTATCTGTTAATCCATACAGGTCTTTGAATACATCAAAGTATTTATTGTATTCTTTTATCAATTTGTTGTTTGAATCTTTAAGATTTTTATCTCCGTCATCCTGAAGGTAAAATACTCTTTTTCCGTTAACTTCTTTCTCAATGAGCTTCCAGTAATCTTCGCTGTAGTTGTAATTTTCCGCAACAAAATCATTTAATCTACCTTCATTCAACGCATTTCTTTCAGCCGCAAATATTGTATTCAACATTCCAGCTTCCCTGTAATCCGCGCTCATCAAACGACTCGTTTGAGCATCGTAATACCTTGCGCCGTCTCTTCATCAAATTTCAAAGAACAAATTTATTTAATAAAATCTTACTAAAAATCAATTTTAAATGCAATGAATTTTTTGAAAAAAAATAAGCTTATTGATTTGTCACAATGTCGACCATGGACACGGTCGATATTGTGTAAGCTGCGGTTATGCGCAAGGACAAAGCCACGACGGCTTAAGCGACATTTGCGGTGTTTGAAAACTCCACTCTAAACAGCGCGGCGGAGGTTTTAACTCCAAACTCTTAATTCTTAACTTCCTCCAGATACGCATCAAAACACCAGCCTATTTCGCCTTGAGCGGTTTTTACTTTAAGCCAGTTGCCTTTGACTTTATTGATAATTTCTTCTTTACCTTTTCCAATAAACTCTAATTTTTCACCCTTAATTAATGTTCTGATTATTCCTGACTCCGTATTTTTTTCCTCTCTCAATCTCAAACTGTCAACTGTTGGTTTATAATATGTTTTAACATCCATTGACCAGTTATTTCTTTTAATATCTTTTGACAATCTTATAAACGGCTTTTCAACATAAATATCATCCTCAAATATCCAGCCTTCGACTCCGTTATTTGTCTTAATCGTGTACATATTTCCTGTTTCATTCACTTCATAGATGTCAATTTTATCGTTTTTCTTTAATGACAATAGTTCTTTAGATTTTTTATCAGCTTCCTGATATAATATCGCATTATCTTTAATAACTCTGGAATCATAGATAATATGGAATAACCAGAGTCTATGACCGGTATAATTATCATCTTTATCTTTTTTACCTGTACCTATTGCTATTATTCTGTTTCTTATTGGGTTTATCGTCAACTTTCCCATATCCTGAATCATAAAATCTTTGACAATTTCATCGCTATTGATTAATATTTTCCCCCTGTTATTTTTTATTTCAAATCCATACATCGCAGAATCCCAATTTTCTTTTATGTTGGTAATAAATAGATAATTATTGAGCAAATCAATTTCGTATAACTCCATACTAAGATTTGGAATTTTATACATACGTGTTTCGATAATAAAATTTGAACCCATTTTTATTATTTCTTCTCTAGTTGCTCTAATAAAATTATTTTCTAATAGGTCAAACATATAATATTCTCTATTTCCTTTTTTGGTTAAAAATAATACAACAGTGTCATTTATATTTCTCCCAAAAGATGAAGAAAATGCTTTTCCTCCCTTATCTTCATTATTATCAAGCCAAAAAATTTTATCAAATTCTTTTTTTTTAATGTTATACAAATATACAGATAACCCATCAGCAAAAAGAAAAATATCATTATTTAACCAAATAATCGCTTTTTTATCCAAACCTGCCGAAGTGAAATTATCCGGAAAATCAATACAATATTCAAACTTTACCTTTAGACTAAATATATTTACTGAAATTATTATTGTTATTAATAAATATAAATATTTTTGCATTATTATAATTCTCCATTAATATTTTGATGGCGTAACAAACTCGTGACCTCTCATACATCAAAGCCATTATA
>CAZHHK010000182.1:0-3766 GCA_964531405.1 uncultured Spirochaetales bacterium
AATTTTTAGCGATATTAATATTTAAATTTATGGCGCGAGATTTGGTAAAAGTTGTAATAAATGCCTCAGTATTGATAAAAATTTTATCCCATAAATGTAGGAATTTATAGATTAATCCTTGTTAAATATTGACAAAAGCTTTTGAATTTTATATTAAATATTTTTATAAACATGAAGTTTATTTTTGGACTGCACGAAGCTTTCCTTGCTAAAATATTTTTCTTAATTCATGTCATGATATTTCCACGAAGGAAAAATAAAAATTATTAGAAAATAATAAATTTATTTTTTTGAGTATTTTTAAATGATTGTTATTAATGATTTATCTTTTAGCTATGGTGATAATAAAATTCTTGAAAATATAAATTTAACTATTAATGAAAATGATTTTATATCCATAATAGGTCATAACGGCTCAGGGAAAACAACTTTTATTAAACTTATAATAGGCTTGTTAAAGCCGTCTTCAGGCAATATTTTCATTAACCGGGGGAAAAATGGCTCTAATTTGATTGGTTATATTAATCAGGGGTCTATTAATACAAAACTGCCTATAACTGTGGATGAAGTGATTAATATCGGAAAGTTAAATAAAAATAATTCTACTCAAATGGAAGAATTTTTAAAAATACTTGGCATAGAAGAATTAAAAAACAGGCTTTATAAAAACCTATCCGGCGGACAGAAGCAAAAAGTCAATATCGCCAGATGTTTAATGCAGGAATCAAAGGTTATACTTCTTGATGAGCCAAACTCTTTTCTGGATTCCAAATCTCAAATTGAAATAATGGAGATTCTTAAAAAAATCAATAAGGAAAATAATATAACAATAGTTATGATTTCTCATAATTTGGATTTTGTAAAAAAATATTCCAATAAAATATTTTTACTTGAAAATAAAAATTTATTCAGGGTTAATAATTTTGATAACTGAAATTTTATCTTTTTTTACTTTAGCACCAGTTGTTAAAGCCTTTATTATATTTATCATTGCCGGATTTTCATTTCCTTTAGCCGGTATTTTTATAGTGGTGCTTGATCTAGTACCATTAAGGTTTGCTCTTATGCATGGAGCATTGCTTGGCGGCATAGTGGGACTAATTTTTAAAATTGATAATATTTTGTTTCCTTTATGTTTCTGTCTGGTTATTATTATTTTGTTAGGTCCTTTATCTAAAAAAATCAACATTAGTCTATCGAATATATCTGCATTTTTTATGATAATTACTATTTCAATTGCTTTTATACTGATAGACAAGTTAAATATTCCTGCTCTGGAAGCTTTTAATATTTTCTGGGGAAATATCTATGCATCATCTATAGTAGATATAATAATTATATCAATTTTGAGCATAACGATAATATTTTTTATCATATTTAATTTTAAAAAAATAACAGCTGTATTATTTGATTTTGATATAGCCTATACTTCAGGCATTAAAAATAATTTCATTTATTATTTTATTTTAATAATTACCGGAGCCGTAGTAGCATTATCGATAAAGATTATAGGGGCGATGCTTGTTGACTGTCTGTTAATATTGCCGGCTATGGGGTCATTGTTTTTTTCAAAGAGTATGAAAAGTCTTTTTATTAATTCATCAATAATCGGTTTATTATCTTCAATAATAGGTTTCTTTTTTTCGCTGGGGTTTAAAATACAGCCCAGTCCTTCGGTTACATTGGTTTCAGTTGGAATAATTTTTTTTATATATGTAAGCAATTTAATTTTATTAAATAAAAAGAGGAGTCTTTAATGAAATCATTAGTGAAAATTATTTTTCTATTTTTAATTCTATCATCACAAATTAATTTGTGTTTTTCAGGAACAGTAAAGTATGAATATGCAGCAACGACAAAATGGGTCGCAAGCATTGCAGAAATAGCAGGAGTTGAAAATATAGTTACTTTTGCTCCATCGACTTTAACTCATCCGCCTGAATATGAATTAAAACCTGATGATATAAAAAAATTATCTTTGGTAAAAGTTGTTTTTTATGCAGGTTATGAAAAAAAGATGGTTGAAAAAATAAACGAATCCATGAATAAAAATAAATTCAAGGTTATTCAAGTTAAGACTGAAAATTCATTCCAATGTATAAAGGATGAAGCTTATAAAATAGCAAAGGAATTAAATACTCTTGATAAATATGAAAAAAACATAAAAGAATTGGATTCATTATTTAACAAGATTAAAAATGATTTAAAAAGTAAAGGATTGTACGGCAAAACAGTTTTTGTTCATAATTTTCAGGTACCTTTTATTAAAGATTTAGGATTTAATATTATCGGAACATTTGGTCCTGCTCCTGTAAATGCCGATAAAATAAAAGAAGTATCAGCATTAAAGCCTGATATAATTGTAGATAATTATCACAATCAGGTAGCAAAGCCACTTGTAGAAGTAAACAATAAATCTAAATATATTTCATTAATAAATTTTCCGGGATTATTTGAAACAAAATCGCTTTTTGATGTTATACAATATAATGGTACTCTATTATTAAAATAAAAAAGGTATTTATGAATCCAAGAAAAGAAATATTCAACAATATGGCTTCAACCTGGGATAAAACAATTATTTTCTCTGATGAACAAAAGAAAACAATAAAAAAAGTAATAAGAAAATCCTGTATAAAACAAAATGATGATATTTTAGATGTTGGCTGTGGGACAGGAATACTTGTTAATTATATCTTAAAAAAGATAAATAAAAATGGCAAGCTTACCCTAATTGATGTTTCGGATAAAATGATCGATGAGGCAAAAAATAAATTTAATGATGAGAGACTTACTTTTATCTGTGCTGATATATACGATCATATATTTACAAAAAAATTTGATAAAATTTTTGTTTTCTCCGCATTCCCTCATCTGCACGATAAAGGAAAAGCGCTAGAAATATTTTATGAATTATTAAAATATCAGGGGAAATTAATAATTTTTCATGTTGAAAGCTCAAAAGCTATTAATACTCTGCATAAAGAAAAAGTGCATAATGAAATTTTAAAAAAAGATTATCTTCCAAATATTGATGAATTTAAAGGGATCATTGATAATAAAAAATGGAAAGAAATTTCATTAATTGACAGGCATGCTTTGTATTTGATAATGCTTGAGAAATTTAATATGTAATGGCATAGTATAACAGTTTAGAGGTTATTGTACTACTGATCGTTTGTCATTTTTGATTAATATAGCTAAAATGTAAAAATAATGTAATTAATTAACTATAAATTTGACCAAATAAAGTTGTTAAATTATCATTCTAAATAACAATAATTTTCATTTAGGAATATCATGAAAAGACAATGCGGCAGATGGGGACATAGGTTAAGGAATCATGGTTTTAAATGTACGCCAGGCAGAGAATTAATATTGGAAGTGTTAGAATTTTATAATGAACATCTAAGTCCTGAAGAAATATTTTTGAAGGTTCAACAAGAGCATCCTGATATTGGATTAACCACTGTTTATCGTACATTGGATATACTTGTAAAATCAGGCATGGTTATCAAATTGGATTTTGGAGATGGTAAATCCAGATATGAATTATCTGAAAATTTTAATCAGAAAAAACATCATCACCATCTGGTATGTAATAGTTGCGGAAAGATTATTGATTATTCCGACTTTATGAATGAAGAAATGGAATATCTTTCAAAAATAGAAAAAGCTTTAGAAAAAAAGCATAATTTTAAAATAGATACTCATGTCATTCAATTTTATGGAAAATGTTTAGCATGTGAGAATAAGTCAAATATTT
>CAZHHK010000183.1:0-3673 GCA_964531405.1 uncultured Spirochaetales bacterium
GCATATCTAACGCAAATTTTAATAAAAGTGGTTTCCTAAAAGGGTACAACTTCCCACAATAGCATCACGCCAGTTTATATAAGTAACAGGCTCATACTTTGCACTTGTAGGAGCCACGCCTATTGTTCCGTCATTTCCTTCTCTACCTGCATTAGCAAATGTGTATCCGTTAGAGATTGCCCATTGATACACCGTGTACCAAAGTTCGTAAGTAACTTCATATTTACCAAGTAAAAAATTTGAAATAGTATGAACGAAGCCACTTGTTCCGTCAAATTGAGTATAAGTACCACCTGTGATTGCTACCATATCTCGATATAAAATACCAGCAAATGGGTCTGTACTCGATGATCCCCCACTGCTACCCCCGCCGCTACTGGATGAAGGTTGCTCACAGTTAAAAAATAATAGTGTAATCAAAAAGATTACTGACAATAAAAATAATTTTTTTTTCATTATTTTCCTCCAAATGTTTTAAGTTTTTATTCTTTTTCTTCTCTTGTCCTTTACGGATAATTTTATGTTTAAATAATAGTATTATAAATACGGCTAAAAAAAACAATAGGAGTTTTCTCCCAGTCGGAGTCAGAGGTGGTTGGATTTGGAATTTTATGAAGAAAAAATAGTCTTTAGGGGAAACAATGGGCTGCAACGCCCTGTTTTTATTTTTGTAAGGATTTTTTCGTCGTCTGACCACTTAGATTATCAAGTGGCTGGATCCTTCGCAAGTTAAATAAGGTGAAATTCGGGTTTTATCATTTAAAATAAAATTGTGCTAATCAGACTTCATGAAGGAAAAAGAGTCTTAAAAGCTCAACTTTGTTTGCCGTATTCGTCTTTTGATAAATGTTTGTTATGTGATTTTTTACCGTGCTCTCCGAAATATTCATTTTCGACGATATTTCCTTGTTTAAAAGACCTTCGACAAGATAAGCAATTACCCTTCTTTCCTGCTGGGTGATATTATATTCATTTGCTATTTTTTCAAATTCGGTTAAAGGACTGGCAATCAAGATGGCGCCTATATGATCCTTAAAATTATCAAATACGTGGCGGATTAAAATATGAGCCGGAATATTTTTTCCATTTTTGCCTTTGATAAGCATGTACTTCCTATCTTTATTTATTTCTGCGGAAACAGACTCCGCATAATGGCGTTTAAACTCTTCCTTATCGGCAAATATCGAAAAAATATCATCACCCACAGCTATAATATTGTTTTTTGCGGTATTATTGATATTGATTATTTTCATTTCAGGGGAAATTATAAAGATGAAATCGCTTAAAATGTCAAAAGTTTCATTTTGAAGCATTCGGTAATCGATTCTTAAAATTCTGTATTTTCTCATGAGGAATAAAAGCCCCGAAATGAATACCAGCATAAAAACCGAACCCAGCGGGGGCACAGGTTTTCGAAAAAATACCTGCAGGTTATTTAATCCCATTCCCAGTATTCCGTTCATAAAGGAGAGGATAAGGAAAATTTTAAGCATTCCTTTTTCCCTGTTGAATTTGGTTTCAAAAATTTTTCTTATTATAATACAAATACCGACAATTGCGGCGACGGTTATTCCTCCATAAAGCAGATAAAAACCTGGCGAGGTATAATCCACCGTTTCAATCAAGCCAATATTAGTGTGGTTGAAATCCTTTAAAAATAATGTAGAATTATATTGTAGAATGATAATGACAATGGAATAAACAAAAAAACCTGCTTTTACAACAAGCGGAATCCTCTTGTAATAACCTGAAAACTCTGCGCATATGTAAAATATTGCGAATATCATGCCTCCCCAGCCGATCGAGGTGAATTTGAACCAAAACCAGCCCCATGCCTTGTCTGTCGATGCATAGTAAAAAGTATCGCCAAATGCCCAGATTGATATGATGAAGGCAAAAAAGGCACAGGATCTGTTCATGCCGCTTTTTGGATCTAATAAAAGGCTTGTGAGTCCCATCACTATGCAGGAGCAAAAAGTAAAAAAAGACAAATATGAAAGAAACATAAGATCATTGTAATAAAAATAACAGAATTTTTAAAGAATTTTTTATAAATAATGAGTCTAATAATTACCCGATTTTTTCTAATCAAATGTTGATGTTTGCTAGTTTTTTTAATAAAAAACTTACAACTTTGACCAATTTATTTCTTAGCTTTATATAAATGATTAATAACAAGAAGAGGTAAGAATTGGGCATACCTTATTGTTATTCCATGAACTTCATGGTAATCTTAAGTATAGATAATATTTATAAATAAAGTTTTAATAATTAAAGAAACTTTTGACGTAACAAATTTTCAGAGGATGTAAAAATGTTAAAAGGTCTTTAAACTTATAATCCATTAAAACAAGGATTGAAGCGATAAAAATTCTTTTGAAATTAATTTTGATAGGTATTGTCTGGTCAAGAACCGGTTGTTTTTTTTTAAAAGAATATTATAATCTTATCGTACGATTTTAATAATGGTCTTTTGGTATGTGAATTGCGATTTTTGTAATATCAGAAATTGCAGGGTTTAATTGGAAGTTACTGGAGGTAAATGATGAAGAATTTAAAAGGCAAGGTTGCATTGATTACTGGTGGAGCAAGTGGCATCGGGAAAAAAATGGCATTACTACTGGCAAAAGAGGGGTGCAAAATTATAATTTTAGATACTGATAAAAAAAAGCTTGATAATGTTGTCAAGGAACTTTGCACTATGAATTGTCAGGTAGAAGGATATAAATGTGATGTAGCAAATAAAAATGCGGTTAATGCGTTGTCAAAAAAAATATCTAAAAAAAATAAGGTTGATATATTAATTAATAATGCGGGTGTGGTAACCGGCAAAAAATTTTTAGAATGTTCTGATGATGAATTAATAAAAACTATGAATGTTAATATAATTTCGCATTTCTGGACAGTAAGAGCTTTCCTACCGGCTATGATAAAAAATAATCAAGGTCATATTGTTACAATCGCTTCATCAGCCGGTTTAATCGGCGTTGACGGACTCGTCGATTACTGTACAAGTAAATGGGCAGCAGTAGGATTCACGGAATCAATTAAGAACGAATTGAGCAGAATTAAAAATAATAAGATTAAAACGACATGTGTTTGTCCATTTTTTATAAATACCGGGATGTTTAAAGGAGTTAAAACCCGTTTTAATTTTTTGTTACCGTTGCTTGACGAGGATAAAACAGCGTCAAAAATAGTTAAAGCAATAAAGAAAGATAAAGTGATTTTAAAGATGCCTTTTATGGTCAAAGCTATTACATTATTAAGGCTTTTTCCGACAGTAATTTTTGACCTTGTTGTGAATTTATTCGGCATCAATTCATCCATGGATACGTTTATTGGTAGAAAGAAAAATAAAGCATAGACAAAACTAAGAAGTACAAAAAAATAGCAGAGCATCCATTCGGGATAATATAAAGGAATCCATGGCATGATTATTTCTTTACTAAAAAGCTCTAAGAAGGAGTAAAGTGAGTTTAACTTTATTTCTTTTATATTATATTTAAAGAAGTAGCAAATATTTTTGGTTATATGCAATAATTTATATTTTTTATTGATAATTTTCTTGACTTTTTATAACCAGAGATTTATTATTTAAAAAAAGTATGACTTATGAAAATAATTGATAGCGTAACAAATACGTGACCTAAGGTCTAAAAATTAAAAAGCT
>CAZHHK010000184.1:0-3641 GCA_964531405.1 uncultured Spirochaetales bacterium
AAAGTTGTGCGATATTAAAATTTGATAAAATTTTTGTAAAAATTTTTTTAAAAAAAATCTAGTTTGCAAAATATTGTTATTTTTATAATATTTAAATAATGGAGGATATGATTTTGTCGCATAAAGAAATTATTAGTAAAAAATATGTACATAAAGGTAGTGATGATAATATTTTTTTATATACTCTTCAAAGAGCAATACCGAATTATATAAAAAAAGATGTTTTTGAAAAAATATTGAGCATGGCTTCTCATTCAGAAAGGGAATTACTGATTAATAATTATTTACCTCTGGATGTCAGATTGCAATTTTTAGAAAATTGTGAATATTATGTGCTGTGTTCGATAATGTCTGAAATTGATAAGAAGATTTTTTATGATATTATTGATGGTTTGTCTGATAATCAAAAGCAGAAAGAGATTGATTTTATTAAAACAAATTACAGGGAGGAAAAAGACAGGTTTGTTTTGATACATGAATTATCTGATACGGATGAAATAAAAATATTGAATCTTTTGAATAAAAAAGATTCCTATGTAAACAGGGAAAATAAATACGAATTATTTAAATTGTTTGAAAAATTTGATTTTGTTGAAAAAAAGGATATTTTTAGAAGTACAATGTATGTTGATACATGTCATGAATTTTTTTTTGAACATTCAAATGATCATGTTCCTGGAATTATGGTTATTGAAGCTGTACGGCAGATGGTTATAGCATGCTGCCATACATTTGGATATATTCCATTTGAAGGGTACCATATGATGATCGATTTGATGAATGCATCATTTAGTAATTTTTTGGAGTTGCAATATCCGATTTATTTTGAAGGAGTATTAAAAACTAAAAAACTTAATAATCTGGGGCACTGGTCCCATATTGAAATGGAAATATCCATTATACAAAATCTTGAAAAAGCTGCCGCTGTTACAATAGTTGGTACCAGTATAAATGATAAGCTGTATAACAGGATAAGAGGTCAAAATCAAAAGAATTTGATAAGATATAGATTCATTCCTTTCAATAAATATAAATATGAATTTTATTTGCATAATCCTCAATCCAATAAATATTACTCGGATATTTCTCTTGGCAATATCTCAATGAATGGGTTTAAGTTGCAGGTAATGAATGATAATAATTTTGATAGATTGGATTTGTATAATTTTTATCTTTATTTTAATAATCATAAGATGGTGCAGGGGAAGTGTCGGTTAATATGGGAAAATAAAAATGGGGATAGTATGGATGCGGGTTTTCAGATTGTTGATATATCCGAAGAAGACAGTATAAATCTGAAAAATTCGATACTGAGATTTTGTATTCTATATGAATCAAGGGAAATTTTGTAGATAAAAAAACTGGGGAGAGAGGGATTTGAACCCCCGTAGGCATAAGCCAACAGATTTACAGTCTGGCGCCTTTGACCGCTCGGCCATCTCCCCGTTTCCGACCACTAAATGATGATAATAATCTCTCAACGTTTAATTAACTTAATAAATTATACCATCATCATTTAGTGGTCGGATATAGCTGGCAATGGGACTTGAACCCGCAACCTGCTGATTACAAGTCAGCTGCTCTACCGATTGAGCTATGCCAGCAATTATAAATGGAAGTGCTTTTATATACATTTTTTTTAATTATGTCAATATTAAATCACTAAAGAAAATTCTAAAAAATTTAACATTCCTCTATCAATCATATTTTTTTATGAATAAAAACTATTTAAATCAATTATTTTCGCCCTTGACTATAAAGAAAATGATGGTGGGCAAATGGAATTCTTCCATGCATAAATTACTTTTATATCATGACTTTATATGTGCATGAATCCCCACCTTTTTTTCTGCAAGGCTTGGTCTCATCATGAATAACTGATACATTAATGGTATTACTTGGTTTAAATTTTTTTGCCATTGACTCTATAATGCCTCTGTCAAAATCACAGGGATAAGGATTTTCGCATATCATTTCAAACGTTTTGTCATCGATTTTTTTAAAATTATAATGCCCTATTCCTTCTTTCATTGTACCAGTTGAAGGATTAAATAGCACTTCATTATTTATTCTATGGTTCATATGATAAGCTACATCTATTGCAGCCAGAGCTTTTTCGATTGTATTAATTTCTGGTGGAAAATCTGCATTTTCAGGTATTTTTAAACCGATTTTAAATAAAGTATTTACTCCGATTTTTTCTGATATCTCTTTAAATGCATTCAGCCATGACTGTTGTGAATACCAGTGATTTATTTGAGGGTCCTTTATGCCATTTTTGGAAAGAATTTCAAGTGCTGTGTTTTTAAAAATACCCATACCATCAACAATAGACAAAACAGTCTGCCCATTAACTTCTGCTTTTGGATCAAATGCTATAAATTCTGCCATAATTGCACCTCTCTAATTATAATTGATTTTATAATTATATTAATTTCGTTTATTTATTACAATAAAAATTTGATTTTATTATTTAATAAATTTAAAATTATAAAAATAATGATTTTAATATTTTTATTGTTAAACATAAGTATTTTATACTTAAAGGTATTTCCAAATTACTAAACTTTTAAGTATTGGGTGAAGTTTAATGTTGGCTGAATGCAGGGGGAAGTATCTTTAGGTATAACTTAAGGATATTTTATGTATGATGTACTTTGTTTTGGAGAATTATTAATTGATTTTACTTCAAAAGGTCTGTCAGATCAGGGCAATGTGCTTTTTGAGAAAAATCCCGGTGGTGCGCCGGCAAATGTCAGCGTCTGCATGTCGAAACTGGGTAAAAAATCGGCATTCATGGGCATGGTTGGTAAAGATATTTTTGGAGAATATTTAAAAAATTATCTTAAATCAATGAATGTTGATGTAAAAGGTTTAAAGAAAACAGAAAAAGCTAAAACCACATTAGCCTTTGTTGAAATTGATAAAAAGGCAGAGAGGTCATTTAATTTTTACAGAAATCCGGGAGCTGACACGTTATTTGCAAAAAAAGATATTGATTATAAATTGATTGATAATTCAAAAATATTTCATTTTGGGTCTTTATCAATGACTTCTAAATTGTCAAGGGATGCTCTTTTTAATATTTTAAAATATTCTAAAAAAAAAGGATTGTTGGTTTCATATGATCCCAATTATAGACATTTACTGTGGAATAATTCTGCTGAGGCAAAAAAAATATTTGCGAAGGACTAAAATATAGTGATATCTTAAAAATCTCTGAAGAAGAGCTTGATCTTATAACTTCTTCAAAAGATCCGAAAATAGGCAGTAAAATTTTGTTGGATAAAGGGATCGGGTTAGTATTGATAACTTTAGGAAATAGAGGGGCTTTTTATAGATATAAAGGCGGGTACAATCTGATAAAAGGATTTAAGGTTAAGCCGGTTGATACAACTGGTGCAGGGGATGCATTTATGGGAGGCATGCTTTATAATCTTTGCAGTATAGTAAAAAATGAACTGCCTTTAATAAATAAAAATAGAATGGATTATATGGTAAAATTTGCGAATGCTGTAGGCGCATTAACTGTAACCAGATATGGTGCGATGCCTGCAATGCCAGTGTTAAATGAGGTAAAGAAAATAAGGGTGTAAATTTTGTTTTTAGGTGAAATCTAGGCAGCGGCATTAATTTCATCC
>CAZHHK010000185.1:0-3585 GCA_964531405.1 uncultured Spirochaetales bacterium
AAATATTTTTATCATTTTTATTTTCTTTAGGACACAATATTTATTATACCACCATAGCGCATGATATGATAAAAAACAAGCAATCGGAGAAAGCTGAAACTGATGAAAAATTATTGATGATTAAGGCAGCAATGGATAAATTAAAGCCTGCCTATAAAGAAATTTTAAATTTAAAATATACGGAGAAAAAATCTCAGAAAGAAATTGCAGATATTTTAAAAAAGTCAAGATCATCGGTAGAAAGCCTGATCTTTAGAGCAAAAGAGGCTCTAAAGAAGGAATTAAAAGCCTTAATCAAGGATTTTTAATATGAAAACAAAAGATGATTGGATTAATTGGATAGACAGACTCAATGATGATGAATTATCGTATTTAATGGATAAAAAACTCATCATGGAGGATGTTCCTGAAAATCTTGATTACAGGGTAATCAATGCAATTAAATCTCAGAAACATACATCTAAAACATTAAAAGAATCTAAATTAACTAATATTTTTAAATTAAGTAATCCATTTTTTAAATTTGCATATACATTCTTACTTGTTTTTATTCTGTTTACAGTGGGTACTTTGTTATTTTTCTTTATTGCTCCTCAGTTAGGCAATAATTGTGTAGTTACCTCTATAAAAGGCAATGCATACTACATAGACAAATACGGCAAACAGATAAAATTAGCAAAAAACTATAAATTATATGGGTCATCAATAATTAAAACAGACCCGGATTCTTATATTCAACTAAAACTAAACGGCAGGCAGGATTTATTTATCTATGAAGGCACTCAATTAAAAATCAACGAATTATCTAAAATCAAAGATGCAGAAAAAACAAATTTATCAATAAATTTCGGTTATTGTAGATTTAAATTGAAAAAGCTTAATAAAAATTCTTCTTTTATTGTTGAAACCGATTCGATTATTTTATCGGTTGTTGGTACGGAATTCACTGCAGGGGTATACAATAAAGACATATCAAATGTTTCGGTGTTTGAAGGGGTGGTAAAAATAAAATTAAAAACCGGTCTTGCAAATAAAATCGCAAGTATAAGAAATATTGATACGGAAACTGCTGATGAAATAGAGTCTTTACTTAATCAAAATGTTGATCTGTCAAAAGGTCAGACCATGCAGATTTCTGGCAGCGAATTAACAGAAAAAACTGCTATGATTTCAAATCTGATAGAAAAGATTGAAATTGATTATAGTAATAACAACGGATCAGAGGATTTTAAAAAGATAAAAATAAATTCAAAAAAAACTTTGTCTGATATAGATAAAATAATCAAAAATATATATTTTAAAGAAGGCAAAAAAAATACAAATAAACCTGAAAACCAGACAAATATAAAACTCGAAGTTAAGTCTGATAATTTAAATGAAAATAATCTTAGGGTAGAAAAAACAGATGAGCCTAAACTTATAGGCGAATGGCTGTTTAATGGAAATACTTTTAATACAGCAGGAGTTGCTTACAATGCTGAAGTTCATGGTGCTGTCTTAACTAAAGATAGGTTTGGCAATGATAAAAGCGCTTATTATTTTGATGGAAAAAGTAATATTAAGATTAAAAATAATAAAATGCTTAAGAGTATAGAAAAAACAAACCTTTTTACAATGTCTGTGTGGATTAAAATAGAAGAATGGGAAAATAATCTTTTCGCTATAATCGGAAAATATTCAAAAAATGATAAATTTGGATACGAAATAGCCTGCAATTTTAACAGTGGAATATATTTTATAAATGATCAGAGTAAATATTTTTATTCAAATGTTAAACCAATAACAGATAACTGGTATCATATTGTATTTATAAATGATAGTATAAATAAAAAAAGTATATTTTATATAAACGGTATTAAAACAGAAGAAATAAATGATTACTTCAAAATTAATACTGATTCTGACCTGTTTATAGGTTATGGATCTTCTAGAGGGAAAGAGTATAGTAGAGGCGTTATAGATGATTTAAGAATTTATAATTATGCTTTGACAGAAGCAGAAATCCAAAAGCTTTATTTTGAAAACAATTGGGAAGATAAAATGAAATATATAAAGGGGACTAACACCGCAGATTAAACAGTCAACCACAAAAAATAAATAATGAGTATAGTAAAATATTTTAAATTTAGTAAATAATTTAAATTATTTTAATCGTCTTCCTCCAGATTAACAATTAGATATCTATCTCTTTCAATAATAATTTTTTTATTTAATTTTTTTTTCTTTTTGTCCATTATTTTTAATTGATGAGTACCTTCATACAGGTATATGGAGTTGTCATCGGCGATCTTATCCGTTACATCATCATTGTCAACAAAAACGCTGTAAGCTTTATCATATTTTTCAAGAATTAATCTGGATTTATACTTGCTGATTTTTAATTCAAGTACGATATCTTTGCCCTCGGTTAAATCAATATTTAAAATCTGATCATCAAATCTATTGGTAGTAATTAAAAGTTCATATTTATCGGGAAGAAGGTAGATTACATCGCCGGCATTAAAATTAAGATTGGTATTTTTATTTTTAATATTTATTTTTGCATCCTCAGGAAGATTATCTTTGAATGTAACCTTAATGCCTTTGATAAATTTTTCATTAATTTTAATGTATTCATTTTTTGCAATATTGATATCTTTTTCAATAGGTACATAACCATCTCCGGATAATTTAACATTATGTTTGCCTGTAGTAATATCTTCATTATATGGAGTTTTACCTACTAAAATACCGTCAAGATAAATGTCTATGCCAACTGGATTGGTATTTACTATAAGTTTTCCATAATTTTTGTTAAAAAGAGGGATAAAGCCGTAAGCTTCGTTTGATATTTTTTTTATATTAAATTTCTGCTCAAAATATTCATTATCAGAGTCGACTCGTATAGTATTTACTCCTAATGGTAGATTTTCAAGAGTTATAGGAGTCTTGCCTTTATATTCACCATTTACATAGACTCTATAGCCTTCACCAAGTTTTACATGTATCTTATTGTTCATATCAGCATAATTTAAATCGATATTTTTGTATAATGGAAATTCTTTAGAATCAAATCTGTTTATCTGCACAAGGCTGTTATAGCCGCTATCATTAAGCCATGTTTTTACCTTATTTATAGGGATTGAAAAGTATAGTCCATTTGCATCATAGATTACACCGACATTAATACCAATAAGCTCTCCATTTTTGTTTAATAAAGGTCCGCCGGAATTTCCGGGGTTTATTGCGGATGTATGCTGTATTCCCCAATTGTCTGATCTTATTGCAGAAATTAATCCTGTTGTCATTGTGGATTTTAAGTCCTTAAAAAATTCAAAAAAAACACTTGCAAGAGGATAGCCTATTGTTATGACAAGGTTTCCGACCTTTAGTTGAGACGAATCTCCTATTAAAATAGGCTTAAATTTTTTATTAGCGTCAACCTTTAATAATGCGACATCAAGATCTTTGTCAGATTTAATAACTTTGCATTCATAGTAGTCTTTATTGTTTACCATTACTCTATAGTAGAGTCGTGAATTATTAATTGCCTTTTTAATCTCTTCGGGTCTAATTCCCCGAAGCTTGCTTCGCTATTATAAATAT
>CAZHHK010000186.1:0-3564 GCA_964531405.1 uncultured Spirochaetales bacterium
AAATATATAATTGATACAAATTTGTCAAATGGTTTAATATTTGACAGAAGCTTATATTATGCGAGGATACTATTATGAAAATTTGTCCCGAATGTTATTCTAATAAATCAAGAGTAACACCTATAATCAAACCAGAACATTGTCTAAAGAATCATAGACAGTATATATGTAAAACATGCGGTAGATGTATATGCGCTGAAATTGATAATAATGGGCGTTATAGAGCAGCTTTTCCATTTAAATCTCTTGAAATTGCAAAATATTATTTAAGAGCCGCAGAAGTTATTAACAAGTCAAAATGTGAAATTTATGAATTAATAAACAGTAAAAAGCGCGTATTCTATAAAATATTTAAAAATATAAAAACAGCCAACGAATATTTAAATAAAAATCAGGGTATAAAATTTAATAAACCTTATGCTGTTTATAAATCAAATAATTTTAAAGATTTTGATGAATCACAATACAGAATGTTATCTGACGAGGAAGTAAAAAAATATTTAAATGAAAAAATAATGAAAAATAAGGAGACCAAATGAGTATTTTATCTGATGAAATTAAAAATGAAATCCTTAATGGATCAATAAAAAAAACAACTTTAAAACTTGCACTGCCTGTTTTAATAGGACAGATTCTTGTTGTCTGTTATGGATTGGCAGACAGTTTTTTTGTTTCAATGATAAACAGAAATTCAACGTCATTGATCAGTGCTGTAGGCCTAGTTTTCCCGGTATATTTCTTCTTTATGGCTATCAGTCTTGGTTTGTCAAACGGGTTAAGTTCTCTGGTTGCAAGGGCAAAAGGCGAAGGCAATAACTCTGTCTTTGAAAAAGTTGGGGATTCGGGATTGTTTTTAGCTGTATTACTATCTCTTGTAACGGTAATTACTTTTTATTTAACTGCCAGCGGATTGGTTAATATTTTGTCAGGAATATCAATAACAGAAGAAACAAAAACTAACGCTTTGTCATATTTGTATTATATAATTCCAGGATTTGCTTTTTTAATATTGTTTCAGACTCTATCCGGTATTCTTCAAGGAGAAGGATTAATGCATTATACCGCTATAGCAATGTTTTTATCGGTCATTTTAAATATAATACTTGATCCAATCTTCATATTTATTTTTAAAATGGGGATTAATGGCGCTGGATTTGCAACAACAATTTCTATTGTAATTTCGTTTTGTTATCTTCTTTTTGTATTTTTAATTGATAAATCTGTAATTAAAATACGATTCAATATTAATAAAGTTGATTTTATACAAATCAGAGAAATAATAAGAATCGGTGCTCCGCAGTCAATTAATATGATTTTGTTGAGCTTTTCGTTTATGGCTATTAATTATTGTGTAAGTTCAATAGGTGAGGATGTTATGAATGCATGGACACTTGTTGGACGATTGGATGATTTTATACTGATGATAGGTTATGCGCTGTCAAGTTCGACCATAACGATGACTGGACAAAATTACGGCAGCAATAATCTGGATCGTGTTAAAAAATCTTATAAGATAAATTTGATCTATGGTGTTATTGGATCGATCATTCTTGCCATGATTTACAATTTATTTGCCTATCCTTTATTTAATTTGATTTCAAATAATCAGGCTGTAGTAAAGTATTGCATTCAACAGGTAAGATTGATTTCTTTCTCTTATACAGGTATTGTTGCATCAATAATTTTGAACTCTTTATTTCTGGGAACAGGAAAATCTTTACCCGGGCTATTATTTAATTTTGTAAGAATTTATATTTTTGTTGTGCCGTTAACTTTTATATTTGTATTCATATTTAAATATGATATTTTAAATGTAATATTATTGTTTGTCACAGCCAATGTCCTAACTTTATTTGCAACTTTAATAATTTCTACAATATATTTAAGATGCTTAAAATTCCGCACTGTTTTTTAATAAAATAAATCTTTCTTTAATTAAAATAATAAAATAACTGCTTGTGATGCTAATTAAATCACAGGCGGTTATTTAAATTTTATATATTCAAGTTTATATCGCAATACTAATGAATAAAAAATTAATTTTATGATTTCTTCATCAATGATCTTTTTATCACCCTTCTCATCAAATTGTGTAATTAGTCTTTTTAATCCGTTAATAAAATTGTTATCTATCCACAATATATAATCTGCTATATCCGGGATGTTTTCAATTAATTTACCATTGCCATTAAAGTATTTCATCTTTGTTGCATGGATTGTAATCTCGATTAAATTTTTATATTTCATATTATATAAATAGGAATTTGAAGAATTAATTAATGCTAAAGTAATTATTCCAGTAAGAAAATCATTTAATTTTCCGGAAAGTTCTGTCCTTTCGTCATAAAGGATTTTATTATCATCCGATAATTGTTTTTTAGTATTATTTTTTATTTCAAGCATAAAATTTATTAATAATTTTAAAAAAGATTTAATGTCATTGTTTTTTGATTCAAGATCAATATCTTTTATATCAATTGATCCGCTGAATTCAAATTGAAAATTTTTTGAGAATTCTAATTTTGTTATCATTTCGAATCCTTTGTTGATATTTTAACTGCTTTTTTTAAAAAAAGGTATAATAATTTTAAAAATTTATTTGAAGAATAATTTTAATCAAATCTCAAATGTTTTACAGACACCCCTGAATTTTTTAACTCTAATAGAGCATCAACGCCAATATTAAGGTGATTTCTGGCAAATTGTCTGGTAACAAGCTCATCGCTTTCTGCAGTTTTAATACCATCGGGTGTCATCGGATTATCTGATACTAAAAGCAATGCTCCATGAGGAATGCTGTTATAAAATCCAACTGAAAAAATAGTTGCAGTCTCCATATCTATACACAGTGCTCTTATATCTTTTAGATATTTTTTAAAATTCTCATCATGCTCCCAGACTCTACGATTGGTAGTGTAAACTGTACCAGTAAGATAATCCAACTCATATTTCTTTATAATATGCGATATCGCTATCTGAAGCTTAAATGAAGGTAGAGCCGGCACTTCAATAGGCAGATAATCATTGCTTGTCCCATCACCTCTTACTGCAGCTATAGGCAGGATTAAATCACCAAGTTTGGTATTGTGTTTTAATCCACCACATTTCCCAAGAAACAACACAGCATCAGGATTTACAGCGGATAAAAGATCCATAATGGTTGCTGCCATTGCACTGCCCATGCCAAAATTAATTATTGTTATTCCGTTAGAAGATGCTGATTGCATTGGTTTATCCAATCCTATTATTTCAGCATCGAATTGTTCAGAGAAATTTTCAATATATTTTTTAAAGTTTGTAAGAAGGATATACTTATCAAATTTTTCTAATGGTCTTCCGGTGTATCTCGGCAGCCAATTTGTAACTATCTCATGTTTGCTTTTCATTTATTATTTTCAATGTACAAATATTTAATTATAAATAGATAATATATACAATTATTTTTCTAGATTGTATATAATAATTACGCTTGTTTTTAAAATTATGCATTCTTTTATATAAAACATTATAAAAAATTTGATAGCGTAACAAATACGTGACCTAAGGTCTAAAAATTAAAAAGCT
>CAZHHK010000187.1:0-3532 GCA_964531405.1 uncultured Spirochaetales bacterium
CTTATTTAAAATGTCCCCTGTTTGTACTCATTTATTATGTCCCCTTTTTTATGCTAAAAAGGAATATAGATTTATCCTTTTTTGTTTTATTAAAATTTATCTTCTCACAGAAAAATTTTTTGCCATTCCAAATAATATAAACTGATTTATCCAGCGATCCTGTAAATGCCTTATTACATGAAATTTAATACAGGATTACCGCTTTTGGAATATTATTTTTAGCTGATTTTTCAAAGGCTTACATATCCATCACTGCAAGCCGAATTTGACTTATTTTTTTGAGTTTTTAACGATTTATAGAACTCTTTCCATGCTTTCTTCTGATGGGTCTACCTCCAAACCAATGGGACGACCTTTTTCCCAGATCACTCACTATTATTTTATACGTATGCCCTTTGCATATCGCGCTTTTCATCGATCCAGATCAGTGGCTGATTCTATTCCATGTATCAATTACGTAGCCTTTTAAAGCTGTATCCGTCTGTTAATCGTTTTTTAAACACATATTTTCTATATCAAATAAAATGAAAAAGATAATCTTTGTAATTTATTAAATATCAATAAATAAGCTCATTAATTATCCCTAAATTCTACCCACTCATTTGGGAGAAGAACCATAATTTTATTTGGTAAAATACTTACAGTGCTTGCTCTGTCCCCATCACTATTTATTTTGTAAATAGCTATACTCAAATCACTATAACTTGATATTGTACTACCATTAAAATTCAACACAATCGGTATACTTCCAGCATTAGTAACTGAAAAACCATATACTATGCTATTTCCCTCTTAAGTAGCTGCAAAGAGGTAAAAAGGTGTTGAACTACCAAAGTAATCTTTATTCTGTTTATAATTTAATTTTTTTCTAAAGGATTTATTTTCTTCTTCCAGATTATCAATTTTAATTTGTTTAACTATAACATTCAGGAGAGCTTCTGTTTGGTTTTAATTCACAAAAAGCTTTCTTAAGTTTGCGTTTATCATCTTCTAAGATTTTTATTTTATTATAGACTTGGATAAATAATTCAAGAATTGCTTCAAGTCCTTCTGAATATTTACTAATTCACACTCAATTTGCATGCAAATTTTTGCGAATAAAGTAAATTCTTTTTTAAAATTTTTCTCAAAAAACTGACGGGTTAGTTACTTGACAAAGCCAGCTTTCGAGATTATAATGGAAATGTAAATTTATTTTATGAGGAAAAAAAAAATGAATAAAAAATTTTTATTTATTTTTATTGCATTTATTTTGGTTTTGTTTTTTATAGGATGCTTATCAGTTGATTTGAAACACACAAGATTAGAAGCAAAATCCAAAGTGATAGGGTATATTGCATCTATCACAATTAATAATTTAAGACCTGAAAAAGAAGGCAAAGACAGCTGGACATTTCTTGGAAACACTAGAAATCTGTATGGAATGCCAGTAGGTTTTGAAACAAGAGAGGGAAGAAATATTCAAGATGCTTTTATCGACCTTTTTAAAAATACGCTTGAAAATGCCGGCTATAAAACAGGAAAAGGAAGCAATAAGCTATCTGTTGATATAATTAATTTTTACTGCGATGGTTATATGGGCTATTCAATAAACGCTAAAATTATAGTTAAACTCCTGTCCAGTCAGGGTAAAGTATTATTGTCACGGGAAATTGCGAAAAAGAAAGGATTTTCCTACTGGATCGACAGTGATATTTATAAAGCTTTTGATGAAATGATGAATTACATAGCAGGTGAAGCTGTAAAAATATTTAAGTCATCAGCATTTCATAATGCCATGAAATCAGCACTTCACTAATACAGGTTTATTACCGGCCTATAATTCTTCAAGAGCAAGCACTGTGTCTCTATCAATTATTGCATTTATAGATCTATATTCAAAAAATTATTTGCTGATGTTTCAAAGCTGATTCATTCTATCATTTCAGAATATTATCAAAAAAAATCACAGAAAAACCATTTATAACTGGAAGAATTGTATCTCACCAGACCTATGGGGGACATGATGAAATTCAATCCTCACTGGCATTGCATCATCATGGAGGGCGGATTAATGGATAATAATGAATTTGTCTCTATAAAAGACACTTCAAATCTTACAGAAACTTTCAGAAAAGCTGTTATCAATCTGTTTGTAAAAAAAATCTACTGAACAAGGACTTTGCTCAAGCAGTCTTGACATGGTAACATTCAGACTTCAGTTTGGACAATTCAATTATTCTCTATCCTAATGATGATATGGCATGGATGCCTGTATACCGTGGAGTGCAAGGATGCACGGGAGCGGTGCAAAGCACGGGAAAACCTCTGTCAATATATTGGTCTGCTTTCGACATCAATGTCTCCGCAGACACTCCCACTTCCTGTGGGTCGCCCGCATCCCTCTATCTTTGAAAAAATTACCTATGAGCCATCAAAGAAAAAAGTATTTTATCATACAAAATATAACGGTAGATCCTGCGCGTCCATGCGGTCGCTGCATAAGGACATCCGTGTCCCAAAATATTGGAGCGAAAATGTAAAACTATTCAAAGCCGCTGATTTTTGCGACCAACAGAAAGTTGAGAGTACAGGTTGCGGCAAGGACGCCGGAAAAAATGAAGGCTTCGTGATTATTTTTATTTTTCCCTTTTTTTATGTAAATTGCCGAGCGAGGTCTGTCTATTTTGTTATAATTTTTTTTGTAGATTTTTGTAACCCGTTAGTTTTTTTGGGGATTTTCCTGGTAGAGCATTTGCTTTAACTTTAATCAGTTTTTTTGCTTTAATTCAGGAAATAATTATGAGATGACTTTTAGTACCTTTTTTTAAAAAAAATTTTGAAAATTACGCAAAGAAATTATATATTTATTTGAATTTTGGAAAATTATAATTTTTTTAAGGTATAAAAATGGAATTTATAACAAACAGAGAATTACTACTTAAACAAGTGATGGAAAATATAATACCTTCTTCTGAAAATTTGTATTTTTTAATTGGCTATTTTTATTTTTCTGGCTTTGATCTCTTAAAAGATGCAATAAAAGACAAAAATTTAAAAATATTAGTTGGAATGGATATTGAAAAAGATTTAAACAATCAGATTATGGAGTATTTTTATTTAAAAGATAAAGAAAATTATATACCAGATAGTGAAATAAAGAAAAAGTATTGTCAATCAATTAAAAGCGTATTTGAGACTGATATTTTTGATAATAAAGATGGATTTGATAGATATAGATTGTTTAAACAGAAATTAGAAAATGGGAGTTTAGAAGTAAGAAAGACAAGAGAACCAAATCATGCAAAACTTTATATATTTGTAAAAAAGAGAGAGCTAGACGAAGGTGGTTTATATCCGGGTGCAGTGATTACTGGCTCAAGTAACTTATCATATTCAGGGATTAAGTCTCAATATGAGATAAATGTGTTATCAAGAGACAAAAGAGAGTATGAAGAGGCTTATAAAATTTTTTGCTCTCTATGGCAGGAGTCAATTAAATTTTTGATAGCGTAACAAATACGTGACCTAAGGTCTAAAAATTAAAAAGCTT
>CAZHHK010000188.1:0-3436 GCA_964531405.1 uncultured Spirochaetales bacterium
ATTTTCAATTAAGTTAAAATAATTCATATGCCAATTAATAAAAAGAAATTCCTTATAATAACACCAAGATATCCAATACCTGTTATTGGTGGAGATAAATTAAGAATTTACAATATTTGCAAAGCATTATCGCAGGAATTCGAATTAAGCTTATTATCATTTTGTGAAACAAAAAAGGAGATGGAGTTAATACCAGATGAGCCTCTATTTTCAGAGATTCATAAAATTTATCTGCCTAAATGGAAGAGCTATTTAAGATCTTTAATTGCCTATTTAACAAATAGACCTATGCAGTTAGGATACTATTATTCTCGTGAAATGCGTTCATGTCTTTTAAAGGTACTTCCAAATCATGATTATGTATTAGCACATTTAATCAGAACAGGACAATATCTTGAAGACATAAACACTAATTGTAAAAAAATACTTGAGATGACTGATGCTATTTCGTTAAACTACGAAAGGGTAAAAAAACTAAAGAACAGAAAACATAATTTTAAAACTTTCTTATATTCTATTGAATCATCCAGATTAAAAAGATATGAAAAAAATATCCTTAATAAATTTGATCTTATAACACTTGTTTCAAATGTAGATAAAGGTTTTTTAACCGACAATAAAGATAATCCTACTGTTCAGGTTTATACAAATGGTGTTGATATTTCAAAATTTGAAGTAATAGACACTTCAATGGGAAATGATATAATTTTTATTGGGAATATGAGAACAGAACAAAATGCTGATGCCTGCAGATATTTTTCATTAGATATTTTACCAAAAATCAGGTCATGTTACCCTAATATTAGGTTTAAAATTATTGGAATAACTACTGTTGTATTTGTCAAAGAATTTTCAAAATATGAAGGCGTTGATATTGTTGGTGAGGTCGATAGCATTTGTGATAGTGCAAAAAATGCATTTGTAGCTGTTTGCCCGATGAGACTTGGTGCAGGAATTCAGAATAAGATTCTAGAATATATGGCACTCGGTATTCCTACAATTACTACTAATTTGGGCTTGGAAGGTATAAACGCTAAAATCGGATCAGAAATTATTGTTGCTGACACTGCAGATAATTTTAAAGATGCAATTATCAAAATATATAATAATAGAGAACTAGGGAGAAGAATCGGACTTGCAGGCAGATGCTTCGTAAAAGAATATCACAGTTGGGAAAAATTACTAAATGGTTTCATAAATACAATAAAAAAATTATAGTATTTTTTTGCATATCACAAAAATCCTGTAATTTTAAAAAAACATATCTTCATTTGTTCTCACATAAATGACATATTATGTTTTTTATAATTGATTCACATCTTTGCAAGGTATAATATTTAATAAAAGCTTCATAAGCCATTTTCCTTATTTGTTGTTTTTCAGAATCAACCATAGTTAAATATTTTCTTATTGTGTCAACCATATCAGATACATTATCACCACGTATGATTTCAAAAAACGGCTCTTTGCTTATTTCTTCATAACCATCAATTCCCTTTTCATGGGCAATTACAGGTAGTCCATAACTAAGCGCTTCTGCTATCTTGATTTTCATTCCACTTCCATGCCGTACAGGACTAATAAATACTTTTGCTTCTTTAAAAAAATGACTCATTAAAGCAGAATCAATATCTGAAACAAGCTTAACATTCTGTGAAATGATAATCTTATGCTGCAATTTAGAAATGCCACGCCCTGCAATAATAAAATTCTGTTCAGGAAGTTCTTTCGCAATCTTCAACAATAAAAGCAGTGCATCTATATTCGGATAAAAATCAAAAGACCCAGTAAATAGTAATGGGCCAGAATGCATATAATTGAAATTCATATAAATCTTTGTTTCGTGAGGAAAAGATAAACATACTGGTATCATTTTGAAATTGTTTTCAAAATTTTCTGAATATCTTCTTCTATCTTTTTCACATATGAATGTGTAAAAATCTCCAACTTTATAACAAAGCCACTCTGATAGCGGAATTAATAATTTATCAATCAAGATAAGCATACCCTTCAAATTCATTGTGACAGGCATTTGTCTTATTAAATTTGATTCGTCGTTATCTGAATGAATAATTAGTTTTTTATTTTTAAATAATAAATTAATAATTAATGCAACTACCCCTAATCTTGTACTGTGGAATGCTATTACATCGTAAGCTTTTGCAAGTTTTACAATCTTAAAAAGATAAAACATTAAAAAGCAGGGTGAAATAAATATTCGAGAAAATAAATCACTGATAAATGTCTTTTTCAACTCTACTAATTTAGGGGTATTAAGTTGATCATTTACAACTGATTTCTTGCAAACAATAACATGTTCTATGCTTCTATATCCATATGCTAGAGTTCTAAGATATCGACTACCTCCAACAGGTTCATAATAAGAATTTATAGAAATAAGTAATACTTTCATTTTAAAACATTTTCATAAAAATTTTTCATTGATATTCATTGATTAAAATGGTTCTAAACTAATTCATAAAAATAATTTCCTTTATTAATATGGAAATAAGCCAGGAAGAAAAATACTTTTGCTAACAGTGATTTTCCAGTACTTAGGTAAGATTTCATAAGAGAGAGTTGAAATCCGGAAGGTTTTGTGGACAAAAAGTTAAGCCACACTTAACAAAACAATACTAAATTTTGTATGGAGGTGTGGTATGAAACCAGAAGGGATCAAAACCCGGAAAAAGTATGATGCAGAATTTAAGCGTAATGCAGTTGAACTGGTCCTTAGCAGGCAGCGCTCCTGCAGGTCAGTAGAGCGGGATTTAGCTATTCCACAAGGTGTCCTTAGCCGCTGGCTCAGTGAGTACAGGGAAGACCCCAAAAACAGTTTTCCTGGTATTTGGAAGAGGAAAGCATCTGTTGTTACTGTTGAACCATCATTATTATCCCTTAAGCAGGAAATTGAGCAATTACGTCTGGAGCGCGATATTTTAAAAAAAGCCTTGGCCATTGTATCAAGGGACCCCGTGAAAAATATGTGATTATTGGTCAATTGAAAAATATGTTTAGAATTGCTGATATATGTAGAGTATTTGGTGTAGCCCGAAGTGGATATTATTCATGGGTAAAGCGACCGCTTAGTGAACATGACCGCCATGAAACAGCAGTAATAAAACCTGCGATTCGTAAGGTTTTTCATAAATCTCGTGATACTTATGGGTGCGCCCGTATATCAGTAGTTCTAAACAGAATGGGAATAAGAGTTAGTGAAAAAAGGGCACGTAGAATAATGCGTGAAGAAAATCTTGTTCCCAAAGCAGCAAGGCGTTTTAAGCATACAACAAATTCCAAACACAATCATCAGAAAGCCCCTGATCTGGTTAAGCAAAAGTTCTCATCTTCAAAGCCACATACGCTATGGACTTCGGATTTCACTGCAATTTGGACCAAGGAAGGCTGGCTTTATCTTGTGGTATTTCTTGATGTC
>CAZHHK010000189.1:0-3339 GCA_964531405.1 uncultured Spirochaetales bacterium
TTTGTTTTAGATTATGTCATCAAAAAAGATAATTTTGGGACGCACTCTAAATATAATTCTTAAAAAAATTTACAATTCTTTCTTTTGTAGATGCTCCGATCATTCTATTGATTTCAGTGCCGGATTTAAATAAAATTAATGTAGGAATGCTTGATACATTATAATTTAATGCAATTTCCTGATTATTATCCACATTGCATTTTCCAACTGTTATTAGGTCTGAATATTCTTCGGCAATTTCTTCTATTATAGGACCTATCATTTTGCATGGACCACACCACGGCGCCCAAAAATCAACCAGTACTGGTTTTGAAGACTTTAAAACGTCAGAATCAAAATTTGCATCTGTTATCTGTATTTCCTTACTCATAAACCCTCCTGTTTTTAAGATTAACTACTTGAAATATATTGCCAATATCTTTTTTTAATATTTAGGATCAACTATATCGTACTAATATACAAAAAGCAATTATATTTTAAAAATAATGATTTTTTTAAAATATTTTTTACAAAATAAAATTATTTAATTAAATCTAAAAGATACAAATTTGATTCATTTTTTATTGATATAATATTTAAATTAAAATTGGACAAATTCATAAGTTTTAAGTATATTTGTTTTTATAGCATTTTAATAATAAGGATATAATAATTTTATGAAAAAATTGAGTAAAGACGGAAGCATTCATGTAACCAATGAAATTATTAATTCCATCACTCATCTTGCAGGATCGATTTTTTCTATTCTGGGTGTTGCAATATTAATAGTAAAATCAAGCGTTATTAATAATCCTTGGTATATAGTAAGCTTCTCGATTTATGGCGCTTCACTTATATTATTGTTTCTTGCCAGTACCCTGCATCATGCAATAGATTCAACTGCAAAAATCATGAAACTTTTAAAGCTTGCCGATTATCTTGCAATATTTCCACTTATTGCCGGCACTTTTACCCCTATATGCCTTGTATTGCTAAGGGATCCTTTTGGCTGGACAGTGCTTGGAGTTATATGGGGGATTGCAATAATAGGCATGGTGATTAAAGCCATTTTTAAAAACATACCAAAATGGGTTACAAATACTTTTTATATTTGTATGGGTTGGATCGGTGGCGTGTTGACTGTACCTTTTTATCAGCAAACCGGACTTTTGGGATTTGGACTATTATTGTCAGGAGCTTTTTTTTATACTTTGGGTTTTATTATTTATAATATCGAAAAGCCCAACCCTCTGCCGGGGATTTTCGGATTTCACGAAATCTGGCATATACTGGTTATGCTTGGAGCTTTAAGCCACTATTTAATGATGTATTTTTGTGTATTATCAAAATAATTTTATTTAAGGATGTTGTAATCATGGATAAAGATAAGGTCTGGAAAATTTTAAAAAAAGATAAAATTTTTAATGCTAAAATATTCGATATTTATAAACTTAACTGCTACCTTGAATCAAAAAAAATGAATCATGATTTTTATTCGATATATTTACATGATTGGGTTAATGTTTTTTCCATGACTAATGATGGAAAGGTTATACTGGTAAAACAGCACAGGATAGGCAAGGATATTGTTACTCTGGAAGTCCCTGCCGGAGCGATTGACCATGGAGAGAAGCCTGAGGATGCTGCTTTAAGAGAATTAGCCGAAGAGACCGGTTATAAACCGGGAAGACTGGTGCTTATAAAAAAGATTTCGGTTAACCCTGCTATTCAAAATAATAATTGCTATTTTTTTGTTGCTTTTGACTGCAAAAAAGATACCGATACAAAATTTGATCCTGCCGAAGAGCTTGAGCTTGTAATAAAAAGCAGGGAAGAAGTTTTTAATTTTACCCAAACCGAAGACATGGATAATTCTCTTTCATTCTTGGCAGTGATGCTTGCAAAAGAATATTTATCAAAAAATGGACAGCTTTAATATGGCTATAAAAAGAATATTTTTGATTAATTTGTTTTTTATTATTGCTTTTGATGTTTTTTCCATGAATTTAAAAATAACTTTTTGCCGTAATTGTGAATCAAGGCTATCCGAAAAAATTAAAACAGATTTGTTTTTTATCATAGATAGTAAAAAAACAGAAAACACATTAAAATTCCCTTATAAATATGAATTATTTAATGATCCTGCAGGGCTTATTAATTATAGTCTTTTTTCCAAGATAAAAGCCGATTATTATTCCAATAAAAATATGCATGTCCCATATATAAATCAAAAAGATTATAAATTTGAGCAGGATGCTGTTGTTATAAAGATTTTTTTAGACAACAAACCGTTGTATATAATTCTTTACGGGACAACATACCGTGATGATTATGCTGAAGAGCATGATAAAAAAATCGCTGAAGTAAAAGCCGTACTCGATATTATCGCAGATATTTATAGTAAAGAAACCAATCCCTATATTATGCTGATCTGTGATTTAAACAGTCCACGACTAAGCGAGCCGCTTAATATTCTGCAAAAAAGCGGACTGGTAATACTGAATTATTTTTATAATCAAAATGCATTGCATGATTCTGCAAACAACAAAAACACAGAATCCGTATTTTTTATAATGAATGATTATCTGTATAAAAACTGCAGGATTAACTCTTTAAAAAGTATCAAATTTAAAAGAGTCAAAAATTATCCTCTTGTCCTTGATATTAAAATCAACTAATTTTTTTTAGTTAATCCACTAGTCTTTATTCCTAAAAAATTTGAATACCGACCATGGCAATAAAATTATTATTATTTTTTTAAAAACCAATTATTACTGGCTTAAATTTAAAAATGGATATATAATTATTATATAGAATATCTTTTTTATTAAGATGTGATGCATAAATAGCTGTCCAGGATAAATGATACTGTCATAGAGAGGAAAACTTAAAAGCGGTAGTTTATAAATGCAAAAAGTAGAGTTAACCTTATTGATTAAGGAGTCTTAGAATATGGTTAAAAAAAAGGAATCTTTTTTAAAAATACTTATCATAGAACTGGAAGATCTGGACGACGATATAAAGCTACTAATCAAAGAATGTGATGAGAGGCACTGTAGACAGGAAATTACGGATTATGTATTCATGGAAAACCTTGCAGTACTGCGCAACGAACTTTTTGGTGTTGAAGGTTTTGTTGATGATATAAAAGCGGTAAGACCTGAAGATTATGAAACTCTCGACGAGATGATAGAAGGTCTATTGAAGATTCTTGAAAATAGAATAAATGAAAAAGGCATTGCGCATTCCATAGTCAGCCTCATTGAACGTAAAATGAACAAAGTCAAGCATTATGTTGAAAAATAATTTAGAGTGCGTCCCAAAATTATCTTTTTTGATGACATAATCTAAAACAAATTA
>CAZHHK010000190.1:0-3337 GCA_964531405.1 uncultured Spirochaetales bacterium
ATGATTTATATCCGGCTTGGAATGATAATGTTATAAGATCACAATTAGGATGGACTGATTCATTTGATAGCACAATTAGTTTAAATTCTTGGAATGAATTTCAAAAAGCAACTAAAGGAATATTTCATAATAGAGCTGATGCAGCTAATTTTTATCAACAATTAAAAGATAGTAATTTTAATATTTATTCATATACAGATGATGTTACTGCAGAATTAATACAAAAATCGCAACTTGGAATAAAAGACCCAAATTTTGTTTTATATTTGACTCCTAATGGAAATATGACTCCAATTCAAGCTGGTATTGAATTAGCATTACCGAGATATAATACTGCTACATCATTATTTGAGACAAGTTTTTCAAATTTAGATTACTCTAAAATATTATTAATGAGACGAGTAACAGGTAATGTTTATATGCAGGGTGGAGGAGGATATGAAATTCTTTATAATGGCTGGATACCATTAGATAAAATTCTGAGGTTAAGATGATGAATTATATTAAAGAATTAATTGAAAATGAAGTTAGAGATATAAAAAGAAAGCATTTATGGGATAAGGATATTATGCAACGTGAATTATTTAAGGATTTGATAAATTTTAAAAATTCACTAAATAATGAAGAAAAAGAAATATTTAAAAATATTATGTTAGAATTTGTATCAAATGAAGATAATGAATTATGGTATTTAGCATTAGAATATTTTGTTATTGATAAAAGATTTGATGTTTTTGATGACTTAATAAAAATATTTAATACAAGTAAAAGTAAAGATTGTAAATTTCAAATTATTTTAACAATAGTTAAATTAGGAAAAATTAAAAGCTTTAATTTTTTAATTTTTGATATTGAAAATAATTTAATTAATAAAAATGATTATAGTTATTTACAAATTTTATTTGAGTTATGCAATAAAGAACAAGATTTATTTATTGAAATATTTTCTAAATTCATATTATCTAATAAAATTAATTTTGATTTATTATCAAATTATATAGACTCTTTAATTTATAATATATTAGATAATAATGAAATGATATTATTTGAATTATTAAAAAACATTAAAGAGATAAATTATCGAAAAATATTTATTAATATTATTTTAGAACATTTAAAAAAAGAATGGTTCATTAGAAAATATGGTAAGGAAAAAATAAATAATATTATTAAAATTGTTGAAGGGCAAAATATATAATTGTCTATGCCGCGCTGTTTGCTTGGAGTTTCAAATATCGCAAATGTCGCCTGTGCGGTCCATCGCTCCAGCTTGAGCATAACCGCAGCTTACACAATATCGACCGTGTCCATGGTCGACATTGTGACAAATCAATAAGCTTATTTTTTTTCAAAAAATTCATTGCATTTAAAATTGATTTTTAGTAAGATTTTATTAAATAAATTTGTTCTTTGAAATTTGATGAAGAGACGGCGCAAGGTATTACGATGCTCAAACGAGTCGTTGGATGAGTGCTGATCCTATTTATGATGGGGTGAAGGAAGGATTAGGAGTGTTTACTTATTGTAGAAATAATCCATTAATTTATAAAGATCCAACAGGATTAGCAATTGATCTTGCAACAAGTGGTAAACAATTGCCAATTACAACTATTTTAAATGAAGTATTACTACCCGATTCATTAAAATGGTATAGTAATAGTTATCAAGTATATAATTCAAGTAGCGATCTTGCTGGATATGGATACTATTTATCAACATACACTAATAATTCAATTAATATTTATGGACATACGACACATAATTCAGATCAGGCAATAATTTTAAAAAACCTGTTGAATCAACTCGAAGTTACTCAGTTATTTAGGATAATAATGCCTCCAGGTTATAATTTTGGTACTACAAATGCCTCAGGTTATTCATTTGGTATTCATTTACATTATGAAATTAGGCCAAGATTATTTGATTATTTCTAATAAAACAAAAAGGAAAAAATATGAAAGAAAAAATATTTATAATGTTGATATTTTTTTTATAGTGCTTTTATTTTCATGCAATAAAAATAAAATTGTTAAAAGTAAATTAACACCTGAGCAAAAAGAATTAGTAGAAAAAAATGAGAATAAACCAATAAAAGAAATAATTGATAATTTACCGGAAGAAGGAGTTTGGATTACTGCGAAAAGTAAAGATAATGAATATCTTGGAGCGTTTATTTTTTTCAATTCCAATAAAATAGATGCCTTCTTTGAAGGGGCTGGAATAAAAATAAAAATTGAAAAAATAACGTATGAAGAAAATAATATGCATGTGATTTTTTCAGGTACTTTTACTGGAGGAGAAGAAGATAGAAATGTTAGACCAATTACAGCGTATTATAGTTTTGATTTTTCTAAAGAAAAATTATTAGAGACTTTATCAAGATATAAAAAGGGGAAAAGTCCTGAAAAAGGGGTTAAAGCAATTTATGAGAAGAGTTTTAAATGATTAAAGGATAATGGAGATCAACATCCAATGAAAAACCTAATCAAACGCTTAATCGAGTTTTTAACATTGCCGGTTTGGTTTATAGTGCTTGTAGTAATAATAGCCGGCGCATTTAGACGGCATAATATTACTGCGGGTTAAAACAACCTCCGCCCGCTGTTAGTTGATTATTCAACATGTAGCCGGGTGTGAAAATCAAAAAGCTGGTTGGTTAATCAGATGCCAGGTTATGTCTAGGTCGTTCTGGCATGGAGAGACTTTAATATGATTCTTAAAGGAAAACTATAATATCATATCATTGGGAGGTCATAGACATTATAAATCATTTACTATATGTCCGAGAGCCAATACTTGTCGATTATTACCAGATATATGAAGGAAAACCAAATTAAATGAACCTAAAAAAAATCTTAATAATATTTTTATCCATAAGTTTAATTTTTATATTATATTAAATATCCCCTTATTTCTTGCAGATAAAGATATTCTGGGTGATTCAGCATCCAATTTAATTGAATTACAAAAAATTAAAGATAAAAATAATTTTTGGAAACCAATAAAACATAAATGGGCACATAAAGGTATAGGAATCTTTGGCTGGACAACAAAGCCAACTCATTAAGAAAATAAAAAAACCAAAGTATCATATTATTTTGTTAATTTATGCCTAAAGGGGGGAGTTGCCATTTTCTGTTTAATTAAAAAAAGCTTAAGTTTTTTTCTTGACATTCCTATATTTAACGAATTATAATTTATTTCTGGAGAGAGTGGAGGAAACTATATGTTTCTCACAGAATTAATAAAGTTTTCATAAAACTTTTGGCACTATGCCTTTATCAAGAATATGGTAATTAAGTAAAGTAAAAAAAATAAAAAAAAGTAAAATAATTGA
>CAZHHK010000191.1:0-3317 GCA_964531405.1 uncultured Spirochaetales bacterium
ATACAAATTTGTCAAATGGTTTAATATTTGACAGAAGCTTTCATTAAAAGAGGAGGTTTTATGAAATCATTAAAACTTGGAGTGCTTGGAGTATCAAACCATTTTATCACAAGGGTATTACAGCCACTTAAAAATTGCCAGTTTGTTGAATTATACGGAATTTCATCCAGATCTGGGGACAGAGCCGAAAAACTGGCAAGGGAATATAATATACCAAAATATTACTCATCATACGATGATCTTCTAAAAGACAAATCTATTGATATGGTTTATATACCATTGCCTAACCATCTTCATGCTGAATGGATAAAAAAATCAGCAGATCATGGAAAACATATCTTATGTGAAAAACCGATTGCTTTAAATGCGGGTGAGGCTAAGGAGGCAATCGATTATGCTAACAGCAAAAATGTAAAAATCATGGAGGCGTTTATGTATCGTTTCCATCCGCAGTGGCAATATGCCCGTGATATTATTAAATATAAAACGATCGGTAATGTTCAATCGATACATATTTTTTTTGGATTTAATAACGTTAATCCTGATAATATAAGAAATATCAAGGACTATGGCGGAGGAGCAATACTTGACATAGGCTGTTATGCTGTCTCATCTTCAAGGTTCCTTTTTGGTGAAGAGCCTGTAAGGGTTGTAAGTTTAAACAGTTTTGATAGTAACTTTAAAACGGATATTCTTTGTTCGAGTATTATTGATTTTAAGGAAGCAAGGACTGTTTTTACGGTTTCAACGCAGACATTTTCCTGGCAAAAAGTTGAGGTGCATTGTACCGGAGGAGTAATGAGTATTGAAATCCCATTTAATCCTTTCCCTGATTGTCCAATGAAGATCATTATAAAAACAGATGTCGCAACACGCATTGTTGAATTTGATCCTGCAGATCATTATAAGATTGAATTTGAGGAATTCGCAAAAGCTATACTTGAAGACAGGGAAGTGCCATTATCAAATATGGATTCAATTAATAACATGAAAGTCTTAGATGCTCTTTTTAAATCAGGCGAGTCTGGTAGTTGGGTGAATTTGTAAAATATATTGCATCTGTTTTTAATTAATTTGATTATTGTAATAATAGCCTAAAAGGATAAATAATGCCCTGTGTTATAGTCATGTGCTTCAGGGCATTATTTTTTTATTAGAATAGAAAGTAGCGTTGTGCTAGTGGTAATGTTTTTAATGGTTCGCAATATAGTTTTTTTCCATCAGCTTTAACTTCATAAGTTTTTGGGTTTATTTCAATTTGAGGCAGAGCATTATTAAAAGACATATCCCTTTTTTTAAGTCCTCTTGTATCTTTGATTATAGCTGTTCTTTTTTTTATCCCTAAAGATTCTATTAGACCATTTTCTACAGCATATTTGTTGATAAAATTAAATGAATTTTTTTTTGGGACAGAACCATAACTACCAAACATGGGTTTACCCCAGACAGGCTGTGGGGTAGGAATACTTGCATTAGAATCACCCATTGCGGAATAAACTATAAAACCACCCTTTATTACAATCTGGGGATGCACTCCAAAAAATGCTGGATCCCATAAGGTTAGATCCGCAAGCTTTCCTACTTCAACCGAACCTATTTCAGCATCAAGTCCATGTGCAATCGCAGGACAGATTGTATACTTTGCAATATAACGTTTTATTCTGTTATTATCGTTTTCTGCAGTGTCACCTTCTAAAGCGCCAAACTGTACTTTCATTTTATGAGCAAGCTGCCATGTTCTCATTATTACCTCACCAATTCTTCCCATTGCCTGACTGTCACTCGACATTATTGATATAGCACCCATATCGTGTAATATATCTTCTGCGGCAATTGTGTTTGGTCTAATCCTTGAATCTGCAAAGGCAATATCCTCAGGGATCGATTTGTCGAGATGGTGACAGACTATTATCATATCACGATGTTCTGCTACTGTATTAACAGTAAACGGATTGGTTGGAGAAGTGGAACTTGGTATTATATTTTCAACTCCACATACTTTTAATAAATCAGGAGCATGCCCTCCACCGGCTCCTTCTGAATGATAAGTGTGTATTGTTCTACCATTAATAGCTTTGATGGTATCTTCCACAAAACCAGCTTCGTTTAATGTATCCGTATGAATAGCTACTTGAACCTTGTATTTGTCAGCTACTTTAAGACAACTGTCAATTACTGCTGGAGTAGTCCCCCAGTCTTCATGTAATTTGAAGCCACATATACCGCCGTAAATCTGTTCAATTAACGAATCAGGGACAGAGCTGTTTCCTTTGCCAAATAATCCTATATTTACTGGAAAAACATCAAGGGATTCTAACATTTTACCCATATTCCATTTTCCAGGGGTACATGTTGTCGCAAAAGTCCCGGTTGCTGGACCGACTCCTCCACCTATTAAAGTAGTAATTCCCCCAATCAATGCTGTTTCTATAATCTGAGGGCATATGAAATGTACATGTACATCTATCGCCCCTGCTGTACATATCATACCTTCACCAGAAATTATTTCGGTACTCGCACTTAGAGTAAGTTCTGGTTTAATATTTTTTTGAAATCCAGGATTACCCGATTTACCTATAGCGCTTATTCTACCGTTTTTTATTGCAATATCTGCTTTATATATACCTGTATAGTCAACGATTAGTACATTTGTTATTACTGTGTCAGGCGAGCCTTTTTCACCATTCATGCGTGGATCCTGGCCCATGCCGTCGCGTATGACTTTGCCTCCACCAAATTTCATCTGTTCACCATTTTCTGTTAAATCATTTTCTACTTCTAATATCAAATCTGTATCAGCCAGTCTTACTTTATCTCCTTTTGTTGGCCCAAACATAGAAGCACTTAAAAGTCCATCAATCTTTATACTCATAATTAAACTCCTTTAAATCCATTATTTTTTGCTAAAATAAATGCATTTTCTTTTATCTTTTCGTTATCAAGATTGCCATTGACAAGGCCGTTGAAACCATGGCAATATCTGTCTCCATCTATTTCGATAAGAGTTACTTCAACAGATTTTTCCGGCTCAAATCTTACAGAAGTTCCAGAAGGAATGCATAAACGCATGCCATAAGATGATTTTCTGTCAAAATTCAAAGCCCTGTTAACTTCAAAAAAATGAAAATGACTACCAACTTGAATAGGTCTTTTATCAGTGTTTACAACTTTTAATTTTATTATTTTTTTGTCTTTTAAAATTTCGTTTTCATTATTTTTAATCCATATTTGTCCTGGATACCATTCTTTATTCATATTTAGCCTCCTATAAAAAGTCCAGCTCTAAGTTATGCATAGAGCCTGCTTATTTTTAATTT
>CAZHHK010000192.1:0-3241 GCA_964531405.1 uncultured Spirochaetales bacterium
TATAATGGCTTTGATGTATGAGAGGTCACGAGTTTGTTACGCCATCAAAAATTTAAGTATCGGATAAAGAGAACGCTGCTCTGTTTCCTGAAGCATTCTGTCAAACAGGAGGTGGAGGTTGTGATTTAAAAAATCCAGTGTAATAAAAGTTGTTGCTGTTTTATCCGAATGAAGTATTTTATAGAGCACTATCATATCATCGGGATTATCGATGTTTAATTCATCTATATAATCTCCGAAATTTATTTCCTCCAGTGCGATTTTGTCTTTAACAAGTGCTTTTTGTATTTTTGCAGGTATAGATACGATCCCATTAAAATTATAAAATTTGTCACTTTTACTTTCCTTTGTATAATAGTATGCGAGCCTTATTAATCTTTCCCATTCCGGGGACTCGTTTTTTCTGTTTAAATAAAAACTTGTACTTATTATATTGTCTAGAGAAACTCCTTCTCTGACTATATACGATCCAAAGACGAATCCTTTTTTGCCCTGATATTCTGTTTCATACCAGTAATTATATTCATTATTAAATTTATAGAAATCGACTTCAAATTCTCCACCAAAATTTTCATCTTCATAGGTTGTCTTTTCATTAACGTGCTCTTTTAGCAATGGGATAATCGTGCCTTTGGGGATTTCTGTAATTTTATTTTTGCCAATTTTATCGGCATACATAAATACGCCTTTGGTACCGATTACGCCAATTTTTTTATTTTTCCAACTCTCTGTATCAAGACTGCTAAAATTTAGTATCTCGCTTAAATATGAGGAGCTAATGCCAAATTTTGATTTTTTAATACTTTTATCTTTTGGTCTCATATCATTGTTTGCAAATTTATTTATGATATCGTTTATTTCATCCAGGGTTAATTCCTTATAATCTGCATTATCCAACATTTCGTCGTTGTTTGAATTATTAGTGATTGATTTGTAATCATCATTGGATAATCGCACCGTTGTTTTTTGATTACCCTTTGCACACGAAAATAATAAAATTATAAAGACTAACAAAAGGTTTTTTTTCATTGCTTAAACTCCGTTGTAATTTTTTTATTGCATTATATTTATTTTTTTATTATTAGTAAATAAAAATATGTACAGATACATTATTTTCGCTTTTATTTTAACTTTAAGTTGTTTTAATTATCCTGACAATGAGATCGTAATCCCCGAAGTAATGATTAAAGACGGCGGATTGTGTTCCGATACAAAAAGCATTGAAGAAGTCATATATTTCAATAAAAATCAAAAAAAGGAAGATAGTATTATCCGTCTCTATGACTCAATTGGATTAAAACAAAAAGCAAAACGATATCTAAAATGTTCTGGTACGGTAAACATTGCCGGGAATAAATTCTTCAATGGTCAATATCAATCAGTGATTTTTGAAGTAAGTTATACGAAACATGATGCAAAACACAGGGATTTTTATACATTCCCTATTATAAATAATAAATTCAGTGGATATATATATTTTAAGAATCAGGGGATCAACAAGGTTTATGCATATTTTTTTATGATTATCTTTCAAATTATGGATTAAAAAAAACCGACAGCAATATAAACACTCTTGCAAGTCTTGGATTCATTATTGATGCATTGGATGTTGTACCGGAAAATTTGTTTTACCTTCTACCCTCAAAAAATATTGACTGTGGGAATAAATTTATCAGGGAAACTGCCAGAAAGATAACTGCAGATTGTAAAACGGATATCGAAAAAGCAAGAAAAGTTTATGAGTTTATCATATTTAAGAAAGACAAAAAATATTTCAAATTTAAAAAATATAAAGAAAGCTACAAAGTTTATTCTGGCAATAATTATTACAATGCCTTTATTGCGTCACAAGTTTTAGAAAATAAATACGGAATATGCAATGATTTTGCAGAGCTCTATGCTGCAATGATGAGATCCTTAGGTTATAAAATAAAAAAAATATCAGGGTATTACAATGAGACCAAAACTGTAGGACATATGTGGAATTTACTTGATCTTGCCGGTGATGAAAAAAAATGGTTAAGAGTTGACGTTTCATGGGCATGTGTTGATAAAAAGAATTACAAAAAATGGGCTGAATTTTACGATGAGTTTGATGAGGATTATTTTGAAAACAGTTTTAAACCTTTTTCTCATTCTTCATTTAGCTATGAAAGAAAAATAGAATATTAGATAATATTGACTTTTATATCTTCTCTCAAAACTCTCCGCCGATATTTATATTTCGCATAACCCAGTAAGAAAGTGGAGTATACTTTGTGATTTTTTGGGATGCCAAGATATTTTTTTATTCTTTTATTGGAGTTAATCCCATAGACAAAAAAACCATTTATACAAGTGGAGAGTCCAAGCACTTCTGCATAAAAGACTCCAATAGTACTTGCTATATTACAGTCCATGTCCGGTGTTGATGATTTAGGTGAATGAAAAATAAACAGACACGGTGCATCATAGGAGAGGATATTTTTGCCATCCCAATATTCCTTGAGTCTCTTTTTTAATTTGTTTAATGATCTTGTTCTTTTATAACCCAACAGCAAAACTAAAAAAGGGAAAAAGATAAAATTCATAAACAGGTTGGACATAAATGTAAAATGCCTCATTACCATATCAGAAACTGTTTTTACTTTTTGCTTAGAATTAACCACTGTGATATGTACTTTCTGAGAATTGGTGCCTGTAGGAGAATATTTTAACAAGTTAATAAATTTATTTATTATTTCATACGAAACTTCTTTATCCTTGAAATTTCTGATTGTCCTTCTTGAATAAATCATATTATTGAAATCTTTTTCTTTAATATTTATTTTTGATAAGTTTTCGGTGATTCTACCATCATAACTTATTGCTTTTCCCGGGCACACGGCAAGACAGTGAAAACATCCAAAACATGTTTCTTCATTTATAGTGTGATCATCAATGTTTATGGAATTTGTAATGCATGATTTGACGCAGAGTCCGCAATTTGTACATTTATTCTTATTTATATTTAAGAATTTCGGCTCCATTTTTACCCTTATATGTTTTAAAATTACTGATAATAGCTATCAAAAAGAGCATATTATTAAAAATTATTGTAATAATCAACAAATTAAATGATTTATGTCATTTAAAATTGAAAACCGGAATAAATTTTAAGGTTTTAAAGTTGAAAACCGGAAAGTTATAATCCATAAATTTTAATAATTAAGGAGGTATGATAAAAAGTCAAAAGTTGGATAAGAGAGCTAAAGATATATTA
>CAZHHK010000193.1:0-3229 GCA_964531405.1 uncultured Spirochaetales bacterium
TGAATGGGATCTTTGATATAATCGATAAATTTAATTGGGGTCAGAGCTTATTTTAAAAACAATTATTATATTATTTATGGAAAATTAGGTTTTAAATTTAATCCAGTTTTTTCATCAAACCCAAACATAAGATTAAAATTATGCACTGCCTGACCGCTTGCGCCCTTTATCAAATTATCTATCGCTGTAAATACAGCAATCGTATTTGTACGCTCATCTATTTTAACTGCAATATCAATATAATTGGTACCCGCAACAAATTTAGTATTTGGCATACCATTTTCCATTATTCTTACAAAAGGTTCATCCTTATACATAGATTTAAACATACTTAAAACTTCCGCATAATCAATTTTTATTTTAAGTTTCGCATATGATGACGAAAGAATACCCCTCACCATTGGTACAAGATTAGGAGAGAATGAAATTACAATGTTTGTTTTACTAACCAAACTTATCTCCTGTTCAATCTCAGGTGTATGTCGGTGAGTTGCAAATCCATAAGCACTCAATCCTTCATTTAACTCCGTAAAATGATATTCCTGTTTCATTTTACGTCCAGCCCCCGACACACCTGATTTTGCATCCACGATTATCGTTTTTTCATCTATTAAATCATTTTTTAATAACGGTGATAATGCAAGTATGGCAGCTGTAGTATAACATCCGGGATTTCCAATAAGCCATGCTTTTTTTATCTCTTCCCTATGAAGCTCTGGCAATCCATAAACGGCTTCGGATAATAATTCAGGATATTTATGTGTTACCTTATACCACTTTTCATAAATATTTTTATCCTTAAGTCTGAAATCAGCACTTAAGTCAATCATTTTTTTACTAAATTTTTTTGCACTTGCCGCATAATCCATAGCAGGACCACCGTGAGGTACACAGGTAAATATAACATCGCTTAACTTTGCAACCTCATCAGGAGAATAATCGTTGCAGACTAGATCAACATTAGCAAGATGCGGAAATATTTCGGATAGTTTCTGTCCATTATGACTGCCCGATGTAACAGCAACAATACAGGCTTCCGGATGATTGTTTAAAATATGAAATAGTTCTACACCACTGTAGCCGGATATTCCAACAATACTTACTTTTACCATGATATTCCCCTTAATAGAGATAATTAAAAAACCGATGCAAAAAAATGCATCGGTGGTAGTAATTATAACATAAATTCATAAATTTATTAATATTTTAAATAAATTTTACCCGGGGACAGAGCTTATTTTTTTTGATTTTATTTAAGCAACAGTGGAGATGTTTTTCTTAAAAAAACATCCGTCGGATTTCAAAATTATTTTCATAAAAATCAAATATCCGACGGATTTAAGAAGATTATTTATTAAAAATTAATATGTCAGCCCATATCCAAAAGGAAATAATGGATCATAAATTTTATCGCCGTAATTAATCGGCAATTGCCCAATATTTTTAGGCCATGTAAATGATAATTTACCAGTAGGCTTAAATTTCCCAAACAATATATCGCTTACTCCACCACCTTCTGTGCCGGGAAGCCAAGCTGCAACAACACCATCCCAATAATTAATATAATCAGAGATCATCAAAGGTCTTCCTGACACAAGTACAACTACTGTTTTAACTCCGGATTTTCTAACATTATTAATTGCAGTAATGTCATCTTTTAAAAGTGCAAGATCTTTGGAATCCCCCTTAAATTCAGCATAAGAAGTTTCTCCTATTACGAGTATACATAAATCTGCACCTTTTATCCCACTCCCATCTATTGAGTAAGTAATCTCGGTAGAAGGATCAGCCAACTCAGTTATCCCTTTTAATATAGTCGTACCTTTTGTAATATTACCACTTTGTCCCTGCCAGCTTAAAGTCCAGCCTCCACACTGGTAACCTAAATTATCAGCATTTTTCCCAGCGACATGGATCCTTTTATATTTTTTGTTTAAAGGCAATATATTATTATTGTTTTTTAATAATACCAATGAATTTCTTACGCAATCTCTTGCAATATCACGGTGTTCTTTACTACCGATTGATGCCATATTTGTTCTATCTGTAAACGGCTTTTCAAACAAACCCAGTTCAAATTTTATTTTTAAAATTCTCCTTACCGCATCATTGATTCTGTCAATTGAAACTTCTTTATTATTAACTAAAGAAATTAATGTATTTGTAAAATTAATATAATCATCCGGTACCATAATCAAATCAATACCAGCATTCACACCGATTTTGATATATTCATAAGAAGAGTTTGCAAGTTTTGTCAATGATCCCCAATCTGATACAACCAAACCTTTAAATCCAAGCTCTTTTTTTAAAACATCACTAATCAAATACTTATTGCCATGAACCCTTTTCACATTCCAGCTTGAATGAGAAATCATTATTGAGCCTACATTATTTTTAACAGCTTCGATGTATGGTTTTAAATGAATACTTCTCAATGTCGCCTCATCCATCTGCGCATCGCCCTGATCTATACCATGATATGTCCCTCCGTCTGCAACAAAATGTTTTGCACATGCCAAAACAGAATCAGGCTTAATCAAGTCATCACCCTGGAAACCCTTTATCTCGGCAACCCCCATCATTGATACAATTTCTGGATTTTCACTGAAACTTTCGTAAGTCCTGCCCCATCTTTCATCCTGAGCCACTGCAACACATGGAGCAAAAATCCAGTTTACACCGCTTGCTCTTGACTCGATAGCAGTAATCCTTGCGGCTTTCTCAACCAGATTTGGATCCTTAATACATCCCATTCCTATATGATGCGGGAAAACAGTTGTATTTAAAACTTGCCCTGCTCCATGCACCATATCAACTCCAAAGAGCAATGGTATTTTTAACCTTGTTTTCTGAGCGATCCTCTGATAATTATCAATCATTTCAGCCCATACTTCTGCATTGCTCGGTCGCATCGAATCACCACCAGATAAAACAGATCCAAGAAAAAAATTTGCTATATCATCCTCGTTACGTAGATAACTTCTGTCAATCTGGGTCATTTGTCCCACTTTTTCCCTAAGCGTCATTTTTGACAAAAGATCCTCAACCCTTTTATCAACACTTAATTTAGCATCAAGATATTTAGGCTGACATCCGATCAAAAAATTAAATAAAATTAAAAGGAAACCCATTGTAAAAAAATATTTTACTCTTCTATTAAAGTTCATATCAATTCTCCCTCGTATAATAGATATATTAATCACTTCTAAAGTGAATAATTTAAATT
>CAZHHK010000194.1:0-3215 GCA_964531405.1 uncultured Spirochaetales bacterium
AATTTGTTTTAGATTATGTCATCAAAAAAGATAATTTTGGGACGCACTCTTATTATAATAGCGGCTATTTTAATTCTTGCAGGCTGTACAAAACCGATGCAGGTGGAAATGATAAAGGTTGACAAAGGAAGTTTTATGATGGGAAGCGATGAACTAAGTCCAAATGAAAAACCTATTCATAAAGTTAATATTACAAAAGCATTTTTAATCGGCAAATATGAAATTACTTTCGAGCAGTATGTTGCATTCTGCAAGAACACAAAGCGCAGGAAAGCGTTAGATTACGGCTTTGGCAGGGATAAACATCCAGTAATCGGGGTTTCATGTTTAGACGCATTGGAATTTTGCAACTGGATGAGCAAAAAGGAAGGCTTAAAAGAATGCTATAAGCAAACAGGCAACAGTGTGGATTAATGGGTTTGCGACTTTAATGCAACGGTTACAGGCTGCCCACAGAAGCCGAATGGGAATATGCAGCCAAAGGCGGCAATGCTTTTGAATGGTGCTGGGATTGGTATAATGGTGCATTTTAAAGCGCTTCACCCGAGAATAATCCGGTTTGCTCTTTTGATACTCCGGGGAAAGTAACCAGCATCCATATAGCCAGAGGCGGAAGCTACAGCAATAATTTTAAAGGAATACTTACAGCTTACAGAAATTATGATGGTTTTAATCCTGAAAAAAAATCATTGTATGGATTTCGAGTTGTGAGAAAGGCAGAATAAGATAAACTAACTTAAAACGAATATCTAATACAATAAATAGATGTAAATCAAAAACCTCCCGATAAGTCGAGAGGTTTAAAAATTTGGAAAAAATGCAGAAAATCTTATTGTTTATTATCCGATTTAACTGCCGACGACTTTGTCATGGGAAATTCAAGTTTCGTTGTGTTTTTAAATTTGTCAATCAGATCGTTTGGCATGATTTCAATAACTTTGTATTTAGGTCCATAAGGATTAGTAGGCACATATAATTTTACCCTGAAAGGCTCTAAATTTTTGTAGATAATATTCATTTGAGGACTTATTTGTGAATTGTCTTCATAAATTCTTATAACAGTTTTATCATCAAAGTATTTATTAGGTATATAAGCAGATAAAATCTCTCCATCTAAATAATAATCAACAACAATACCCATCTTTGTCGACCAGATGGTTTGGACAATAACATTTACGCTGGAATATTTGTCATTTTTACTATTATTTTGAGATTGAGAAAACAAAAGTGGACATAAAAATAAAACAAAAAGTATACTGCTCAATATTTTTTTCATTTTTACAAATCCTCCTGTGAACACTACCAATATATATAAATATTATACTTAAATTATAAATAAAATCAATAAAAAATGAATGAAAATAAAATATTTATATAAATAATTCATGAATAAATCAATAAAATAGCCCCAAACCTAGGTCTGGGGATTGTTTTATTGATTTATAATTTTTTTAAATTCAGAGATTATTTTTAAAGTTATTTCGCCTGCTTTACTGCCGCTAATTATTCGCCCGTCAATCTTTGTAACAGGGATTATCTCGGCGCCTGATCCTGTGAGAAAGCATTCATCTGCATTGTAAAGATCAAATGTTGTAAGGTTGGTTTCTTCAACTTTTAGCCCAAGGTTTTTTGATATTTCTATTACGGTATTACGTGTAATCCCTTCAAGTGCACCGCTGTATTTTGACGGAGTAAATACTCCATTGTTTTTTACAATGAATATATTGTCTCCTGTGCATTCTGCAACAAAACCCTGCATATTGAGCATTATGCTTTCAAAGTAATTATTCTGTCGTGCTTCGATTTTTGCCATGATATTGTTAAGGTAGTTAAGCGACTTTATCCTTGTGTCAAAACATTCAGCTGGTATTCTCCTGTACGAAGATGTTATTATCCCTATCCCTTTTTCATAGAGTTCCTGTGGATATAGCTGTATGTCGCCGACGATTATTATTATTTTTGCTTTGGTGCATGTAAAAGGATCTACGCCCAAAGGTCCGTCACCTCGTGTAACAATGAGGCGGATGTAACCTTCTTTTTTTTGATTTACTTTAACGGCTTCATTTATTATTTCCTCCATCTTGTCTTTTTGCACTCCTATATCGAGCATTATCGCTTTAGCACTTTCATAGAGCCTTGCGATATGTTCTCTAAGTTTGAAAACTTTACCGTTGTAAATCCTTAAGCCCTCAAAAATTCCGTCTCCATATAGCAGTCCATGATCGAACACTGAAATTTTTGCTTCTTCTTTGTCATAGTATTTACCGTCAATGTATATTTTCATTTTAAACCTCCTCGTTTGTAAAAATATCTCTCAGTTTTTTGTAGTTATCACCGAATTTACTTATCAGAAGATCATCGAATCTTTCTACAATCTTCATAATGTAAATATCGTGTTTTATGTAATCTTCGGACATTGTAACGAAGCCATTGTTTTGACTCATAGCCCCTTGTACCGAGTTATCAGAATAAATCGTGCCGACTAAAACTTCCTCAGAATCACGCACGATTACAAGATTACGCCCTCCTTTTTCCGAATAAATAGTATCTTCTATCGGATGGATAAAAAATTGACCTATCCTTGTGTCAGTTTTACCGAAATGTATTACCGCGATTTTGATTTTCCGTTTTTGTGCCTTAACAAGATTAGGTAAGAGTGTATTGAGTTCATTGTTAAACAATGAGAGCATTAGCGTACTTTTTGCATTCTCAACAAGCCTTTTTGCTTTATCCATGAGATTTTCATAGCGGTTTATGTTCCATATATAGGAATAATCCGAATTTGCTTTAATTGATTTTAAATCGCTGGCCAAAATCTTTAATGTCTCACTCATTTTGTTTTTATACGAATCTATGAATTCATCCGGAGAAATTGGAACATATTTAAGTTTGTCGTTATCTTCCAGTTGAGTCATAAGTCCTTTATCAAGCAACTTGTTTAAAACTTCATATATTTTTGAAGTCGGAATTCCGGATTTTTTTGCAATTTCATAAGATGTTGCAGGAAATCCCTTTAAAAGTGAAAGATAAGCCTTTGACTCGTACTCGGAAAATCCTAGACTTAAAAGATTGTTTATTATATTATTGTCTACCATAGTAGTTAATAATATAATAAATAATAGTTAATGTCAATAGATTTTAATTTGAGATTAAATGAATGATTTTTTTACTGTTTTTATAGTAGTACTAAACTTTCTGGCTGCTGGTTTTATTCC
>CAZHHK010000195.1:0-3198 GCA_964531405.1 uncultured Spirochaetales bacterium
ATTATACATTAATAAATCATATTATTCAACTATTTTGGGACGCACTCTTAATAACTTTGACAGCTTTAAGAAATGTTTTTAAATTTTACCGATAAATTTGACCTTGCAAAAGATTCAGTCTTTGCTTGTACTTTTATCTTTTAATGAAATTATATTAAAGAGATCACATTTTTTTGCTCAGGAAAAAATTTTTAAAAAAATTATGCAACATTTTTGATAGTACTTTTTAAACAAAATTTAACAAAAAAATATAAGTGAACAATTTTTTGTGTTAATTTATTGTTAACTTTTGTTGACATAATTTCTTTTATAGACTATAGTTTTTTCACTTCTTTCTAATCGATCTTTAAAAAATCTTATAATTTATAATCGATTTTATATATTGATTAATAATAAATCCGATTTAAATTAATTTTTAGTTTTTATTTTACAGGAGTAATCTTTTGATGAAGAAAGGTATGTTGATTTATAAAATAAGAGGACCTGTTTATGCTCATTTTGCTTTAATTATGTTGGCTTTTTATTTGATATTTCGGGAATTAAAAAGTGAATTGTTTTTTTTATTGTCAGGCATGATACTAATAATTATAGGTGAGGCTATCAGATTATGGGCAGCCTCTTATATAGGTACATGTGGTAGGAAATTTAACCTTGATGTGGCTGATCTTAGTATTTCGGGGCCTTATTCTTATGTAAGAAATCCTATTTATCTGGGTAATTTTATCTGGGCTTTTGGCTTTGTAGTTTTGACAAAATTATGGTTTTTACTGCCTTATTTCTTTGGCTGGCTTATCGTATTGTATATATTTATTATTCCAGATGAAGAAAAATATCTATTGGCTAAATTTGGTAAAAAATATTCGGAATACACCAAGAGAGTTAATAGGCTGTTTCCGAAATTCAGTGCTGTTACAAAAGAGAAAGCTTGTTATGATCTTAAAAAAGGATTAATTAATGAAATGCATGTATTGATTTTTCATATTATAACGATATCGGTCTTTTTCATTCTTTCCTACTTACGAGGCGGACTGGTCTGGATGTAACATTATTAAAAAATCATATTTTCAATGCTAAAAAAAATTAAATGTTAATATATTTACTAAATATTCAAAATAGGATAAATTTAATTTATTCATTAATACCAGATTCAAATTAGGCAAGCCGATGAAAATAACGCTAAAGTATCTGAAAATGAAGTTGAGACAAAATTACATGGTAAATATTTTGCAGGGCTTACTGCCAGACTGTGTAAAATTTTTTTGACACGGATTAACCGGATTTAGAGAATTTTGTTATTATTTTTCTTTAAGCAACATACAAAAATCTACAAAATCAGTATTAATCCATGTCAAATATTTTTTAAGTTAACAACATCAGCTTGCTCCTAATAAATCCAAATAGATAAATAGTTAAAAAGCCCGAACAGCCCGAACCCTGAGAGAGAGGTTCTTATCGAGGCTGTAGTTGATGCCATTGTCGAAGTACTGGAGACATGCGTAGTTTCTACTGCTCTCGGACGACGACCAATAGTAGTCATTGGCAAACCCACCAACACGGTTTGTACCATACGCCGGGTTATCTTCTGTCGAGATTCCGTTCCATCTTCTGCTATGTAAGACCCAACACATTTCATTCAACTCATCTTTACTTGGAAGAAACCAGTCGTCGTATCCACCGTATGATAATGCATCAGTCAACTGTGCAGCTCTGTCAGAATCTGCCGGAGAAGCATTCAGTACAGCAAGTATCAAAGCAGTATTATTTTTGCCTGTTCCTATTGCAGTTTCGGTACCATTTACCATTGTTCCATATTTGCCCCATTGTTTTGATGTCCATTCCGTTGACTGAGGAGCGGCTTCAAGAAATCGCCAACCATCTGAGTAACTACCCTTATCATAAAAAATTAGACCGCCGGCAGGTCCTGTATCTCTTAAAAGATATAATTTATACACCTCCGCATACCTCGGTGATTTGCTTATCGAGTATCCACTCGGATTTGTTATTGCTACCGATACAGTCTCGCCATTGCCAACTGTTATGCTTGAAATAGTAAGGCTTCTTGTTGTTCCACTTCCCGATAAAGCTCCCTTAGTCGCACCTGTTAGTGTAATGTTATCTGCTGTCAATGTTGTTGGATCAACACTAAAAGTCAAGGTTAAACCCGTTGAGTCAGCTGTTCCCCATGTGCCGCCGGTTTGTACGGCACTTACAAAGGTTACAGCTGTCCCACCGTCCTCCCCGCCACCCCCACCGCCGCTACTGGATGAAGGCTGCTCACAGTTAAAAAATAATAGCGTAATCAAAAAGATTACTGATAATAAAAATAATTTTTTTTTCATTATTTTACTCCAAATGTTTTACTAAAATTTATAAAAAGGTTTAAACAAATTTAGAAAATGCTTAAGCCTTAATTTTTGTGAAAAAATTGTGTTGTCGTTTTGTAAATATTCCAATTTTTTATTCATTTTCTTCTCTTGTCCGCATGGACTCTTCTACTTCCAATCAAGCCCAGTCCATGCCGTACGCCAGCCGTCCGGACTTTCGCCCCCTGATAACCCCCTTAATAAGGTAAAAAAATCAAAAGGTTAATTAGACCTCGCAATGCGGAAGCCAGTGAGGCTGGAGTTGGAATACGGGTCGCCGTAGATACGGTAACCCACTTGCAAGTAGTATGCACTGAAGTCCCAGCTGCCGCCCCGCTTAATGCGGTTAAAATCACTATCGGGACCTCTATAGTTTGTCTTCGGTTTTGTCGAATAGCTTCCTCCATACCAATCCCAACACCACTCCCATACATTGCCAGACATATCCCAGAGCGTCAATGCGCTTGAATTGGTAGTTGTTCCCACATTATGAGTGGTGCCTCCCGAATTTGCATCGTACCAGGCAACTTTCTGCGTCTCCGTTGCATCTTTATAATTAGCAGTTGCACCACTTGCATAGTTATATGGAGTCGCCCCTTTATTACTTGCTGCATACTCCCATTCGCCCTCTGTAGGTAACCGATATCCATTAGCAGACCAGTTGCAAACAGCATTATCACAGGCTGTTGCATTACTATCCCTTGAGTCTTTTATCGTTGCCGATGAGTAAGTGTATACAGGGGTAAGACCACTCATCTGGCTATACGCATTACACCACACGGTGCCTAACCCCATTTAGGAAACCACCCCTTGCGTTAGATATACCGATAATATT
>CAZHHK010000196.1:0-3109 GCA_964531405.1 uncultured Spirochaetales bacterium
ATAATTGCGTGGTTATATAAAATTTGCTGACAACTTCGTTGACGTGCGAACCGTTAGGCGGCATACTTATTTAAAAAGGGTTAAAAAATGGCAATACCAGATTATCAGACTTTTATGTTACCACTTTTAAAATATGCTGCAGATAATCAAGAACATTCTATAAATGATGCGATTGATTTTTTATGTAAAGAGTTAAATATAACAGAAGAAGAAAGAAGACAATTACTTCCAAGTGGTACACAGTTTATCGTGGATAATCGAATAGGGTGGGCAAAAACATATTTATCAAAAGCTAAATTGTTAGAGCTAACGAGACGAGGGTTTTTTAAGATTAGTCAAAGAGGTTTAGATTTTTTAAAAAATAATCCTTTAGATCTTAATGTGAAAATACTAATGCAATTTGATGAATTTAAAGATTTTAGGAGTACCCGGAAGGATAAGAAAGAAAAGGGGGATGAACAAGATGAAAACGAAAGCACTTATACTCCTCAAGAAGCATTAGAATATGGATTATCAAAAATAAATGAAACGTTAGCAGACGATTTATTAAATAAAATTAAACAATGTAATCCTTCTTTTTTTGAAAAATTAGTTATTGATTTACTTGTTAAAATGGGATATGGTGGTTCAAAACAGGAAGCAGCACAAGTCATTGGTAAATCAGGAGATGAAGGAATTGATGGAATAATTAAAGAAGATAAATTAGGGCTTGATGTTATTTATGTTCAAGCAAAAAGGTGGGAAAATGTTATTGGGAGACCAGAAATACAAAAATTTGTAGGTGCACTTGCCGGGCAAAAAGCTAATAAAGGAATTTTTATAACAACTTCTTCTTTTACTAAAGAAGCAGAAGAATATTCTAAAGGTCTTAGTACAAAATTAATATTAATTGATGGTAAAAGATTAACGGATTTAATGATTGAGTATAATGTTGGAGTATCTGTTATTGATACAATCGAAATAAAGAAAATTGATTCTGATTATTTTAATATAGAATAAGTACGCCGCCTAACAGCGTGTTTGCGGTTTGCACCAAAGGTGCTCACCAAAATGCCTCGCTAATGCTCGGCACTTCGCAAACACGCAGGACGTTATCTGCCATTGCGGGCAAAATATAAAATATTTTAGGAGGTTTTTTATGCTATGTCCAAATTGTAAACAAGAAACATCATCGATTTTAAATTATTGTGAAAAGTGTGGTGCTGATTTAGAATCAATATCTAATACAAATAAAATACAAACAGATAAGAATTTTAATATAAAAAAGGGTTATTTGATTCTTATTAATATTGTATTATTTATTCTAACAATCAGTTTACCACTATTAATAGACATAATATATAAAGAAGTGAATAGCTCATATGTTAGAATTATATTAGCCTTTTCATTATATCTTCCTTGGATTTTATTGATTCAACCGATAATCTGTGGTGGTATTAATGGTATAATAATTCGTAATACAGATAGATTTAAAAAGAAGTTTCTTTCTGGATTTTTTATTAGCTGTATTTACAATATTATTATTTCATTTTTTTTATTTATGATTTTTATTATCAATAAACTATATTTTAATTATTTCACTAATTTAGGAGCATTTATTGTTTATTCTTTATTACCTATTATATTTTCTGCAATAATTGGTGGATTAACTGCAAGAAAAATTACCTTAGAAAAAAGGAGATCTTTTATTCTATTTTTATGTATTCTTACAGGCATATTTGGTGTTCATAGATTTTATGTAGGAAAAATAGGTACAGCATTTATTATTTTGATATTAACTATATTTGCTATAATAGCTGCTCCTGGGACAAAAATACCTATTGCAAGTTATATTGCTTTTAGTATAGTAAGTTTATTTATTATTATTGATATTATATGTATTTTAATTGGGAAATTTACAGATAAAGATGGTAATTATTTATTAAAATGGTAGCTTTTAATTATATTGTATAAATATAAATTATTATTTGTTTAAAGAGGTATGTGTATATGAATATAACAAAATTGAATAGATTAAAAGTGATTTTATTATTTATTATTATTTTTGGATTTTACACATTCGGATGTTACCAAAATAAAAATAACTTAAAAATAATTTTAAGTAATGGTGGAGAATGTACTATTTATGATGCTACTCCTCTTATGAGAGCTGTAGCTCAAGAGGATTTAAATGAGATTGAAAAATTAATAAGGGATGGAGAAGATATAAATGCCGAACGAAAGTATAGAACTATTATTTTTAGCGGCAGCAAAAGCGGAATAGAAACAAAAGGGAAAGTAAGAGCAATCAATATTGCTATTGAAAAAGGTAGAAAGGGTTTAATAGGATTTTTGCTTAGCAATGGTTCAAAATGGCATTTTAATAGGGGTTTACAATAGAACATTATTAGAATGATAGTTGTCAGCTATAATTGCTTTAAAAATAATCATGCCCGTAACGGCAGATAACAGCCAGTAGCCAGCTTCGTTCGAGTACTCACTCCGCCCAAATTATCGGCAGTTGGTTGTTATTATTGAAAGTTGTTGATTTTTATAATTGTTTTTTGATATAATAAAGGCTGGTTCTGTTAAATGCCGATAACTTCGGCTACTGGCAGCCGTTGTAGGCAATCGAGCTTAGGCTTTTTTGTTCTGTATATTTTGCTTATTGAAATTATAATTGTGGAATTTTTGAGAGGTGAAATTAAGAAGCTATAAATAGTTATAATCTTCTGATTTCTAAAATGATTATGATCTAAATAAAAGGAATAAGAATTTATTATACTGTTTAAAATAAAAGAAGATAATACTTTTTGGTATTCTCAAGCTCGACTGCCTACAACATCAATTTAATGCTGCGGTGCTCAGACTTCTCGAGTACTCGAAGTCTTGCGCTCCTCGGTGCTGCTCACAAATTGCTTCCTTTTTTTTGTAGCGGATGCAATTTGTGAGCAACGCACATATAAAAGTGCTAGTTTATTGAATTAAAAATGGATGTTGATAATTATAGTTGAATTTTGATATTATGATTGTAGGTTGAGATTAATGATCGCACTTTTACATCATTAAATTGCAAACCGTTACATGCAATGCCCCGATATTTTTTTAGATTAAATTCAGTTTAAATTAA
>CAZHHK010000197.1:0-3088 GCA_964531405.1 uncultured Spirochaetales bacterium
TAACCAGACAACAGGGCTTTTTTGTTTTTTACTCAAACCCTGTCAAGTAAAATTTGCTACATAAATATATTTTTTTGATTACATCTAATGTAGCATATTTATAATACTAATGTCAACTACAATTTATACTGTTTTGATAAAAATTTATGAAAAGATCAAATTTTGCTGAAAATTTAATTGCAATCAGAAAATCAAAAGGTATTTCTCAGAGAGATTTAGCCAAAATATCAGGAATATCCAATAGAATGATTGCGTATTATGAGTCTCATACAGTTATACCTCCTATTGATAAACTTGAAAAATTAGCATCGGCATTAAAAGTTTCTATTGCAGAACTATTAGATAGTAATTTGTCAGATAAAAAATTTATTAAACTTAACACTAGAACTTTAAAAAAAATTGAATTATTAGAACAGCTAACGATGGAAGATCAAAGAAAAGTTTTAGACCTTATCAAATCTTTAGTTAATAAAGAAAAATCAAAACAACTTGCGGATTCAAAAAAATGAGTATCATCTGGTGGACTGACGAAGAAATCCAATTATTAAAAAAACTTTACCCAAAGACCATTGATAAAAACGATATAATAAAAGCCTTAAAAAATAAAACATGGTACGCCATACAAAAACAAGCTAAAGAACTTGGATTAAAGCGAGAAGTAAAAAACACAGGCGGACGACCAAAGAAAAAACCTAAACAGTTTCTTGGTAAAAATCAATTAATGATTTTACTTAAAAAGGATTTAACAATCGAAGAAATAGCAAAGAAGCTTCGATCTGAGCCTCATATCGTCAGACGATTTATTCAAAAATATGGATTATAAAACTTACTTGAATTTTATCTAAATTAGTTATATTATTTTATTAAAGGATTTTTAAATGAGACAAGTCATTATTTATCATGGCGAAGATAATTATTATGTTGCTGAATGTCCAAGTTTACCCGGATGTATTAGTCAGGGAAAAACAAAAGAAGAAGCAATCGAAAATATAAAAGAAGCTATTGAAGGCTATATCTTAACTTTACAAGAAGATCATTTACCTGTACCAGCAGAAAATTTTGATTCCCTTTTGGTTGTTGTATGAGCGGATTACCCAGATTATCCGGTCGTCAATGTGTTAAAGTCCTTGAAAAAGCAGGATTTTATTTTAAACGCCAGCACGGCAGTCATATCATTTTAAAACGTGATAATCCTTACGCTCAAGTTACTGTCCCGGATCATAAAGAACTTGATAGAGGTACTTTACGAAGTATCATAAGACAATCAGGTTTATCTATTGACGAATTTATAAATCTTAATTCTTAACATCAAGCTTGTAATCAATGTCTACTTTTCAAATATCCGCTTCCTGAAAATATTTTTGCTGGTCGATCTCTCACCCACCCATGCCGGTTGTTCCCATCTAAAAGCTTTCTGATAAAACAATTTGTTTATCCTTTCATCTCCCGTCGTGAGTTTCGCTCGTGTCGTCCTTGACACTCGCCGACATAATGCAGGCTATCGTCAGTAACGCATCCCTGCTACAGCCGATAGCCCGCATTCATGCCGACTTCACGACTTTGCTTTTTACGATAATCAACCCTCCCGCAGATTATTCTTTAATCCAAAAAAACAAGCCTCTTTTTGATGGCATTTAAAATTATCAACACGGCAATTTTACTTTTATTTGTTGCCAGTTGATCTAAATCATCATCAAAAAGAGGCGTTAGATTATGCTACATTCTAAGTTGTCTGGGGAATGATTAGGATTCCCCAGACAACGACTGATTAGCTAACCCGTAAAGCAAATGTTTGAGCATAACCGTTGGCTTATATGCTGTTGACTCACGGATGATCAATTGCATATAAGCTGCGGTTATGCTAAAGCCGGAGCGATGGACCGCACAGGCGACATTTGCGTCGTTTGAAACTCGGCGCAAGCAACGAGGGGGGTGTTTTAACTCGCAATAATATTATGCCGTTTAAATGCGCCGGCTATTATTACTACAAGCACTACAAACCAGACCGGCAGGGTGAGGGCTGTTATTACCATCTGGATTGTTGATTTAATCTTTTGCCTGTCTTTCACCTTCCTTTATTAACTTCTTTATATTTTAATCTCAATTTCAATATTTATAACATCCATTAAAACCCATTTTTTCAGGTTCACAAATTTGAACCAATAGTCCAATTTCATCTCATTTTGTGCTTCGTACATCAGGATAATGCTCTTTAACATACTCGCTAGAAACTTTAATCCATTCTCCTGGTTCACCACCATATATTGTTTCTTCATATAAAGGACGCCATTCCCAAAAAGTCCCACATTCTTTACATTGAAATAAAGAACATCTTTTATTATTCGAATTATAAGCACCTTTACCATTAATATTATGTACAGTTTTAAGCCATTTAAGTAATTCGTCTAACTCGTACTTATTATCTTGAAATCTAGTTAAATTAACACATTTATCACACTCTATCATTTCGTCAACTCCCTCAAATACCAATTTATTATATTATCAGAAGTTAACCCCGGCATATTATATTCAAAATAACCGGAAATAGTTTTACCGCCAACTCTAAATAATGGATCATCATATTTTATAAAATTTTGCAGACCTGTTATATCCTTTAATTGAAATTCCAATATATAATCAGGATTATAAGGTACAGCCATTGCTTTTTTTATTGCTTCGCTGGTAGTCAAACTTCTTAATTCTTCTGCCCTTCCGATAAAGCCTGCTCCTTTATTACCTGCAAGATTAATTGTTTCACCTTCCATCAACTTGAATGCATCTACCTTCGTTATCATCTTACTGAAATACCCATCACTTGGTAGCCCATATTCTCTCCATTTAACATATATGTTTGGTTGTGTCCATCCTAATTGTGATCTTATAACATTATCATTCCAAGCCGGATATAAATCATCAACTTTTGAAATTGTCATCTGTGACAATTGACTTGCTTTCATTAATTGTATTTCAGCAACCACTGACGCTACGATTGATGTCGCTGCGGTCATTGTTACCATTGATGCAATCTGTCCTCTCGCCTGCGCCTGATTATTAGCGTAGTAATCTTCGTAGCTTAATACCTTGCTGT
>CAZHHK010000198.1:0-3051 GCA_964531405.1 uncultured Spirochaetales bacterium
ATATTTATAATAGCGAAGCAAGCTTCGGGGAATTAGACCCGAAGAGATTAAAAAAGGTGTTTTTAACCAAATTCTTCGTGCGCTTCGTGTTTTTTATAAGCTTTCATAAAACTTTTGACAGTACCTTTTTAGGTGAATATTATTGTTTTAACTGATTCAAGTTAAAATAATTAATTTAAGTAATAAAATTGCAAGAATGGTATTTATACTTATTTAGAAGAAAATATTTCCTTCGACCTAAAATATTATACTTTTTATGTATTTGTCATATAAAAACCTAAAGTACAAGACGGTTTTGATCAATAATTTTTATTGTCTTATTATTTTTTTCAATAATTTTATTATCAACCAATTCAACAAAAACTCTGGACAGAGAAGGACGGGAAACTCCAAAAAAATCCGATAATTCCTCCATGCTGGAAGTCAACTCCACGCTTCCATCTTCATTTTGAGGAAGACTCATAAGATAATTTGCCAGTTTTTCTTTAATAGTTTTAAAAGCCAAAAATGAAAGTTTTTTAGAAATAAAAGTAAATTTATCCGAGATCAACTCAAGATAATTTTTTAAAATTCTTTCATTCGACAGACACAGCTTTAAAAAATTATTTTTTTCTATAATTAGACATTGAATTTCAGTTTTTGCAATTATTGAAACAGGCAGACTGTTGTTTTTTGCAAAGAGTACCGCAGGAGCTAAAAGGCAGGGAGATTGCAGATCTTCAACTTTAACAACCTTACCTGAATAATCGAGTATCTCGCCATAACAGTCACCGCTAAGAATTATATAAAGACTTTCATATTTGTTACCTTGAATCAACACGGCTGAATCTTTAGTAAATTTTTTTTCTATAAAATTGATCCGTAAAAATGAATTTATTATTTCTTTTTCTGTCAATCCGGAAAATAATTCTATTTTAATAAGACTGATTATATATTTAGTCATAAAAACTTTTTAACATATAAATATGATTTTTAAAACAAAAATAAAAAAGGAAGTCAAGATTGCCGGTTAATATTGACAAACGGATAAAATACCAAAAAGTCCATCAATAAAAAAATATTATTTATTAACAGAGACTGGACAAAATTAAATCATTCAAGTATATTTCTTAAGATTCTTTTATATCGTGATGAGATGTATTATTTTGTCTAATCAAATATTAATTGAAAACAATAAAACACGTTTCATTGCTATCTTATTTTAGGAGACTACTATCAAAAAAATAATTAGCAAGATTAAATCTTTACCCAAGGATTTTATTCTCTTCCTATTTGCAATAATTCTTTTCAGTTTTGCTCAAAGCATTGTTGATTCGACATTTAATAATTTTTTAAATGAAACATTTAACCTATCAAATCTGCAAAGAGGATTTCTTGAAATACCCAGAGAAATGCCAGGATTTCTTGTAGTATTTGTATCGGCTCTTTTGTTTTTTTTATGCTCTCGCAGGCTTGCGGGATTTGCAAATCTGTTATGTGCAATTGGCATTTTCCTTATTGGAATAATTTCTTTTAATTTTACATTTATGCTTATCTGGCTTTTTATGTTTAGCATAGGACAACACCTGTTCCTGCCTTTAAATTCAAGCATAGGTATGGAGCTTGCCCATGAAGGCAAGACTGGTAAAAGGCTTGGACAACTAAACGGCATAGGCAATCTTGCTGCAATAGCTGGAAGTTTTACAATATTTATGGGATTTAAATTCTTAAAATTCAATTTTACCATTTCATTCATCCTTGCATCATTAGGCTATTTGCTATGCTCATTATTGATCTTTTTTATGAAACCAAACAAGCCAATGCCAGCAAAAACAAAATTCGTTTTAAAAAAGGAATACAGACTATTCTATTGGCTCAACATTTTATACGGCACAAGAAAACAGATATTTTTGACATTTGCTCCCTGGGTTTTAGTTACCGTATTCAACCAGAAAACCCAGATGGTTGCAACATTACTGACTATCGGCGGAATAATCGGTATTGGATTTAAGCCACTTATAGGACATTTAATCGATAAACTTGGAGAAAAAATCATTCTTGCAGGAGAAGCGGCGCTTCTGGTTATTGTATGCGTAGGATATGGCTACAGCAAAGATTTATTCCCCGGAGTTGCCGGACTATACATTGCTTTCGCATGCTATATATCTGATCAGCTATTAATGTCTGTTGCAATGGCAAGGGCTACGTATCTAAAAAAAATAGCCGTAAATCCGGATGATGTATCGCAAACATTGACTATGGGCGTTACGATAGATCATTTTTTTTCAATATCTATAGCTGTAATTAGTGGCATTGTCTGGAAATTGTTTGGCTATCAATTTGTTTTTTTAATAGGTGCACTTATTGCGGTCATCAACTTTTTTTCAACCCTTATGATTAAAATCCCAAAGCCTGAAAAAATAGAGGAAAAATTTGTAATTGAAAGCAAATAATAGACAAAATTTTATTTTTACATTATATTTTTTATATCCTTCCGCTTTAACTATTTTATACTTGATTAACTTATAAAAATTCTATAAGTTAATTAGGCCTAGTAGCGGATCCCGATTTTAATTAGGAGAATACTTTAAGTATAAAATAGATCTGGAGAAATAAGATGAAAAAAACAATTATTACTTTAATACTATTTTTATTGTTTTCTGCAATGATTCAGGCAAGTGACCTTGAAAGTGTAATTTTTGAATCCGTTGAAAGCTCAGTGGTTTATATTGAAGCAGCATTATATCTGGATAAAAAATACTTTTTAAATCAGGATGTTGTAAAAAGTATTGAAGATAAATACAAATCTAAAATTCTTGATTCATTCGTACAAATTCAGACTGGCTCAGGTATGTTTGTTACAAAAAATGGATATGTCATAACAAATCATCATGTTATTGAAATAAATGATCTTAATATGTCAAAAATCGAAGTCTATAACGATATCGTATATCATTTTTTATCAAAGATACCTAATGATATATTGAATAATAATGACTATAGGACATTAAAAAATGACAATGAACCTCCCCGCAGCAAGCTGACGGGGTATCAAAAGAATGGGAGCCAACG
>CAZHHK010000199.1:0-2981 GCA_964531405.1 uncultured Spirochaetales bacterium
TTAAAACTTAATAATCGTTTACAAATGGGAAGAAAAATATTTAAAATTTTATGATCTTTTTTAGCTCTGACCCCTTATATGAATCACCGAATTGATTTCTTAAAAAAAATAAAAAAAATATAGAAGCTCTGACCCTCTAAATATTTAATTATATAAGATTTTCACCACTTTAATGGGTTTTTCTTTACCTTTGACACTAATCGGTGGTATTTTTTTAAATTTATATTTATGTTTAGCCTGAAAAAACAATTCTTGACTTACCAGTATTTCCCCAGCTAATGCATTTGAGCATAATCTTGAAGTAAGATTAACAGCATCTCCCAGACAGGCAAAGTCCATCCTGAATACAGACCCTATGTTGCCAACAACAACATCTCCTCCATGGACTCCAATCCCGACTTCGAAAAAAGGAAGGTTTTCTTTTTTTCTTTTTTGATTTAGTTTATGAACAGCTTTTGCCATCTCAATTGCAGTACTTATAGCCGTATCGGCTCTTTTTTCTCCACCAAAATGAGCCATGATTTGATCACCGACATAGTCATCTATATCACCTTTTTTTGATTTGATTATCTTTGCCTGAAGTTCGAGATACAGATTGAGTACTTCCAAAACTGTATCTGGCTCATTTTTTTCCGAGAAAGATGTAAAACCTCTAACATCAGAAAAAATGAAAGCAAGGCTTTTCTTGCCCGTTTTTCCAAGCTCTATATTTTCGCTTGAATCTTTTTTCTTTTCGATCATTGATTTTGTTGATTTTGAAACGAATTTTTCAAGATGAAATTTGATTGTTATCTGTTCAAGCATATAGTTAAAAATATCTGCGAGTCTTCCGATTTCATCATTAGTTGAAATTTCTATTTTTTCACCAATATTACCTTCACTGACTTCAAGTGCCCAGCGTTCAAGTATCTTTAGGTTTTTAATCATAAAATTAATAATGAAGATAAATAATATTATACTTGCAATATATATTCCAAATAGTATAGTTAAAATAAATCCCATGTTTTGTGAAATTTCTTTGTTTATTTTTTCAATGTCAAACAAAATTGCCAAAGCTCCTAGTCTTTTTGCCTCTTCAACTTGAGAATAAAGATAGCCGATTCTTTTATCAATTAGCTCACTGATTTCTTTTATTATTGAAGTTTTGTTAGATTTTAATGCTATGATTTGTCTTTGTTTCTCATTAAAAAGCCATGCATCATTCCACATCCAGTATTCACCGGGTTTAATTTTTTCCTTACGTGTATTCATGATACTTGAAAACAAATTTAAAAACAAAAAATCTACATCCCATGCTTTTGTGACTTTATCAAGAGTAGAATTATAAGGAAATTTTACTGGATTAAAATCATCTGACAATAGACTTGAGTATTTGTTGTAAAGCACAGAGTAAATCCTACGTTTTTCCATGGGTTTAGCGGTATGATATTTTTTATAATAAGAATTATAATCATTTATAATATTAATTACATAACCTTTATGAAGGAATATAGGATAGGCAACGGTTAAAATTTTTTTAGTCTTTTTGCCTTTTTCTTTGATTTTGATTTCTTTAAAAAATAATTCCTCCTTATCCTGATCAAGGCATTGCTTAAAATATGAAAAATTATAAACTCTGTTTATATCGCCTCTATAAGTACTGAATCGTACTTTTGAAAATTTATCAACTAGCATTATCTTAATAATATCATCATTTGCATTTTTAAAATTATTTGCTTCACGTGCAATAGTGTCATACTTTATAGAAAGCTCTTCTTTTGTTGTATTGATATCTTTGTCGAGATAAAATTCTGCATTACCGCTGATTATTTTCGTTAACTCACCAGCTTTTATATTTTTTTCTTGTTTTAAAAGGGCGGATTGCTTGTTATACATCAATAATCCCGTTATTAAGATTATGAAAAACATGACAATTGTCAATAAGCCTAAAAATCTGATTCTTAAACCAAAATAAACTCTGCGGATATTATTTTTATTTTTTGTTTTAAATCCAAGAAGTTTTAAGAATAAATTTATTATTCTGTTAATATTTACTTTTTTATGACTCATATTATCCCTTTATTAATTAATACTGCATATATATATTAGAATTATTTATTTGTCAAAAAGATTGTTTTTTATTTAGATAATTTTAATTAAACATTAACTCCATAAATATTTAATAATAGAATAAGAATTTTGAGCTCTGTCCCCATATATAGGTTCTTAAATAATGATAAAAAGTGATAAAATTTTAAGCTCTGACCCCATTTAGCATTAATTTATCTTGACAAACATTCAAACAATATGTATTTTTGTTTGAATGTTTGATTAAATTGGATGATAATATTATGGCTTTTACGGAAAAGCAAATAGAAATCTTGCGGGCTGCCAGTCTTTGCTTTGCAAAATACGGGTATGATAAGACAACAATGGATGATATCGGTAAATCAATAGGTTTAAATAAAGCCAGTTTGTATTATTATTACAAGAATAAGGAATCCATCTATAAAGAAGTAATTCTTTTAGAGACAGATGATTATATAAAAATATTAAGAGAAAAGATAGGCAGTATAAGCGATTGCTGTGATAAGATAATAACCTATCTTATAGAAAGGTTTAAATACTTTAAAGAAAAGATAATTCTTCATAAATTATCAATTGAAGAATCATTTGATATAAAAAAAATGTGCATGGAATTCATCGGCATGCTTTATGAGAAAGAAATTGATTTTTTAAGTGAAATCATTGAGGACTGCATTAAAAATAAAACTTTTAAAGAATGCGATACAAAAAAAATCGCCGATATGCTTCTTTCATTTTCCAATGGGCTTAAAATGAAACATATAAAATGCTCCGATGCGTTTAATACTAGGGAAATAGATTATAATGCGTTGGAAGAAGAGATAAAATATTTTATTCCAATAATTATTGATAATTTTAAATTAAAAGAATATGGTAATTAAGTAAAGTAAAAAAAATAAAAAAAAGTAAAATAATTG
>CAZHHK010000200.1:0-2978 GCA_964531405.1 uncultured Spirochaetales bacterium
AATATTTTTATCATTTTTATTTTCTTTAGGACACAATATTTATTATACCACCGTATTATTTTATATAATTGAAGGAAAGAAAAATAAGAAAAAAAATATTGATGTTATTACAAAAGTTAGACATCCTATTTTTAAAAATAAAAATATAGAAGAATGGAAAACGAAAAAAACAATTAATACACCAACTTATGATGGGTATAGGTTTGATTATGATTATGAATTAGTTGAAGGAGAATGGATTATTGAGATATGGATTGATAATAAAAAATATCTTGAAAAATCTTTTTATATTAAAAATAATGAAATGTAAAGAATATAACCTCGCCCGCTGTTTTGCGTGGAGTTTTAAACACCACAAATGGTCGCTTCCGCCGTCGTAGGCTTGTGCATCCTGCCTCGCGCATCACTAATCCATGCATGATATCGTAAAGTAAACAATAAAATTCTTAATATTTTATTCTTTACAAAATAATTTATATTACTTAATATGTATAGTGCGGTTAAAATTGTAGGATAATACTTTATGATTATAGATTTTCATACTCATGCTTTCCCGGACAGTATTGCAGAAAAGGCAATGACTACTCTAGAGGCAGGTTGCGATGTTAAACCTTTTCATGACGGCAGGATAAGCTCGCTTCTTAGATCAATGGATGAAGCTGGTATCGATAAAGCCGTGCTGTGCTCCATTGCAACTAAACCGGGGCAATTTATGCCAATACTCGAATGGTCAAAGGTAATAGCTTCGGATAGAATCGTCCCCTTTTTATCGATTCATCCAGATGATGACATTAAGGAAAAAGTCAAGATTACGTACAACGAAGGTTTTAAAGGCATTAAGATGCATCCTTATTATCAAAATTTTATTTTTGATGATGCAAGGATGTTTGTTCTTTATGAAGAAATTACTAGATATAAGTTGATTTTGATATGCCACACAGGCTTTGATATTGCCTTTCCTTTAAATAGAATTTGTGATCCTGCAAGAATTCTTAATGTTGTAAATAATTTCCCCGAAATGAAATTTGTTGCTGCACATTTTGGAGCATGGCAGGACTGGGATGAAGTTGAAAAAAAGCTAATCGGGAAAAATATTTACCTTGAGACCTCATTCTCTCTGGAAACAATCGGAGAAAAAAAGGCAAAGGAATTGATATTGAAGCATCCGTCAGGTTATCTCTTGTTTGGCACCGACAGTCCTTGGACAGATCAAAAATCATCGGTAAAGTTTGTGAGGTCTTTAAATCTTGACAACGGCTTAACAGAATCCATTTTTTATAAAAATGCTTTACGGCTTCTTGAATTAAATTGATAAGGATGTTTTACCGTGGATATTGTAAATAAGATTAATGAGTTTCCCCCAATAATAAAAAAGTTATTGTATGCTGCCGCTTTTTTGCTGTTTGCGTTGCTCTGGGGATTCGGACAGTACCCGCAGTTTAGTTTCATCAGGTTTTTCGGTGCCATACCGTTTATCTATATAATTTTATATAGGAAGCATTACCTTGTCGAATCTATCCTGTTTGGTACAATAGCGTACATCGTCAATTTTTATTGGCTTTTTATTACTTTCTATTATTCAGGGAAGATGAATCCAATTATATCATCTGGTATTGTTATTTTATTATGTGTATATTATGGTTTGCAGTATTTAATCATGGCATTCTTATTCAAAAAATTTTATAGCATCAACAATGCTTTTTTATACATCTTTCCCGTGATTTTCGTTTTTGTTGATTTTTTATTTCCCAAAATTTTCAAGCATTCTATATGCGATGGTTTGATAAATTTTTACTACTTTATTCAGGTTATAGATATAACAGGCATGACGGGAATAATACTAGTTGTTATGTATATAAATATTGGATTATTTAAAATAATTTATGACGGTTTGATAAAACGCAGATTCGATTATAAAAATATAATATTCTTTATCCCTTTTTTAATTTGTTTAATCTATGGCATTATAAGAGTAAACACTATTGATAATGAAATAAAAAATTTTCCTGTAATAAAAGCCGCAATGATTCAGGGGAACATAACTGGCAAGCAAAAAATGGATTCTTCCTATTTCCAGAAAAATATAAATATATATAACAGTTTGACAAAAAAAGCAGCGGAAGAAAAGGATATCGATTTAATCATCTGGCCCGAAAGTGTCTTTAACAGGGCTTATGATGGTACCCAGAAATCTTTAAAAAGATTGATATTCGAAAATTACCCGCCATTGATACTCGGCATAACCTACTGGAAAGAAAAAGAATATGAGCCGGAGATAACCAACTCATGTTTTTTAATAAAAAATCAAAATGCTGTATTAAGGTATGATAAAAAGCATCTTCTTGTTTTCGGTGAATATATACCTTTCGAAAAGCATATACCTATATTAAGGTATATTACTCCATTAAATTACAGCTTAAAAAAAGGAAACACTTCATCGATATTTAATATCGATAATAAAGTAAAAGCGTGCATGAGTATCTGTTTTGAGGATATTTTCCCTGATGAAATAAGGAAAAAGGTTAGCGAAGGCTCAAATTTGATGATAAATATTACAAACGACAGCTGGTATGGCAACACAATAGGACCTGTGCATCATTCCGTAATAGCAAGATTAAGAGCCATAGAAAACCGAAGAAGCTTTTACAGATGTACGGCAACCGGAGTCACAACAGCATCCGATCCCACAGGCAGAGTTATTGCAACAGGCAAGGTTTGGACCGAACAAATTGTAACAGCAAGCCTTGCACTGTACGATAAAAGGACGATTTACAGTTATATCGGTGAAATTTTTTCTTATTTATGCATAGTATTGACCATATTATTATTCATAATAATAATATTTTATAAAATTTATAGTAAAATACTTAAAAAAATATCATTATAAGAATATAATATATATTGTCAAAAATTGGTATTTTTGTTAAATTTTTGATAGCGTAACAAATACGTGACCTAAGGTCTAAAAATTAAAAAGC
>CAZHHK010000201.1:0-2939 GCA_964531405.1 uncultured Spirochaetales bacterium
AATTATTTTACTTTTTTTTATTTTTTTTACTTTACTTAATTACCATATTCTTTATATTGATAAAAATTATAATATTAGATTGTAATAAATATATACTTTAAGTAAAGTATTAATTTTTATGATAGGTTATAAAAACAATCTTAAATTTCTTAAAATTTCTATTATTATATTGAAATAAAAATATGATTAAATTATACTAATTTTATATTTCTTCTAAATTAATTGAGGTTAAATATTATAGAAACTCTATCAAAAAAACGGCTGACAATCGGATTAATAATCGATTGGATTGATTATTATTATGACTCACAATTGTATCACGGAGTTAATGAAATAGCCAATGACCTTGATCTAAATTTAATATGTTTCCAGGATGGCAACATAAACACTAAAGAAAAAAAAGAAATTAATTATAATTCTGTTTACAATAGAGCCAACATTCAAAATCTTGATGGACTTATTATTTCAAGTGCGTCTATAAGTAGCTATGTAGATTTTGACCGTTTAAATGAATTCTGTCATCAATTTCATCCATTACCAATTGTCAGCATAGGAGTTGAAATAAAAGACATTCCATCGATAATAATTGATAATTACGGCGGTATGAAAAAAATGATGCAGCATCTTATCGTTGATCATAATTTCAAACGCTTTATTTTTATCAAAGGACCTGAATTAAACAAAGAAGCAATGTTACGTCATAAAGCATTTATCGACAGTTTAAACCAATACAATCTGCCGATAGACAATAGTACAATTATAGAAGGTAATTTTTTATATGAATCAGGGATGAATGCCGCAAAAAAAATTCTCGAACTGGATAAAAAATTTGACGCAATTGTTTCATGTAACGATGAAATGGCTCTGGGAATCATAGAAGAGCTAAAAAACAAGAACATAAGAATACCTGAAAATTTTGCAATTACTGGATTTGATGATCTTAATTTTTGCGATTATTCTCCAGTAACTATTACCACAGTCAAACAACCGGTTTATGAATTAGGCAGGTCATCATGCAGAATGATTTATGATATTTTAAACAAACGACATGTTGATAATTTAACAATACTGGATACAAATCTTATAATAAGAGAATCATGCGGATGCTTTTCTTATGATATAAAATCGATAGTCATGGATTGTAATAATAAAAAAAACACTGACAATGCTGTCGGACTGGATGACGATGAAATAACAAAAACAGTTTTAAATAACATTAATTATAAAAAAACAAATTTAAGCAGCATCGTGCATGACATTATCACTTCATACAAACGATCAATAAATGAAAAAAACAACAATATCTTTCTCAATGAATTAAATCATAATCTTAATGTATTCATCTGGGCAAACCTTGAAAATGATCTTGAAATCTTTCAATTTATTATTTCAGAAATCAGGAAAATTTTTCTTTCACACTTACATGACAAAGAAACAATAATTCAAAATGAAGATTTATTTCATCAATCACGGGTCTTAATCAGTAATAAGATCTTAAAACTGGAGCGAAACAGGTATAACCAATATAAACAGGAAAATGAAGATATCAATATTTTAAACAATGATATCTTATTAGATTTAGATCTCCAAAATCAATTTAATAGTCTGTACGATAGGCTTCCTCATTTTGGGATCGAAAGTTTTTATCTTTCGCTTAAATCTGAATATCCTGATTTATTGAATTTAATATTTTTTTATGAAAAAGATAAGAATAAAGTAATTGATATTGAAGGTATTCAATTCAGTCATGATATTATAGTACCAAAAGAATACCTTCCGTCTAACAGAAGATTCTCGATGTTTTTTGTCCCTTTGTACTCATCAAAAAATCTTTTGGGTTATCTATTATACGAACCAAAACCTCAAAAAATAAGAATATGCAAAAGCCTTTGTCATATTATTAGTAGCGCTCTTCATAAAAGTCTTTTATTCCAACAGACTAAAGAAAATATAAATTTTACAAACACACAAAAAGAAGCTCTTAATGTTACATTAAAAAAATTAAGAAGATCGATGAGCGGTTTTATACAGGCAATGATTTTAGCGGTAGAGGCAAGAGATCCTTACACTGCAGGTCATCAACGTAGAGTTTCTGATCTTGCAAGGGCAATAGCGCAGGAATTAAATCTTGATTCGCAGGTGATCGAAGGCATAAGGATGGCTTCATCGATTCATGATATCGGCAAACTCTATATCCCTGCAGAAATCTTAAATAAACCCGGCACGTTAACCGAGATAGAATTTAATCTGATTAAATCTCATCCTGATATATCCTATGATATACTTTTACCCATTGATTTTGATTATCCAATAGCAGAGATAATAAAACAGCACCATGAAAAAATCGATGGTTCTGGCTATCCAAACAAATTAAAAGACAATGAGATTATGATTGAAGCGAAAATTCTAAGAGTTGCAGACGTTGTTGAAGCAATGGCATCATTCAGACCATATAGACCTGCATTAAGTATTAAAGACGCATTAAACGAAATTTCAAAATACAGAGGCATTTTTTACGACCCGGATGTAGTCGATGCATGTCTAAAACTTTTCCTTAAAAAAGGCTATAATTTTTAATAAAAACTACTGGACCATTTTAAATTTAAAAAAATCAACAGGGCAAAAATCTTAATCATACTAAAGAAACGGAAGTATAATATAAAAAATTTATATCATTACTCTATTATGCCACCACTTAAATATTTTCATAATCTGAATTTCAGACCGATTAAAACTCCACCCGATTTATCCGAATCTAACAATAATGACAAATTGCCATCTTCTAACTTTCTTGCAAAATAATGCATTGGAATACTAACTATAAGCATGATTAAACTAATTGCTGATACTCCAATCCCCACACCCATTACAGCGATGAATGCATCCCTTTGATGGTAGTGTCAAAAATTTTATGAAAAAATTATGAAAACACTGCCAGT
>CAZHHK010000202.1:0-2886 GCA_964531405.1 uncultured Spirochaetales bacterium
AGAACACTGGCAGTGTTTTCATAATTTTTTCATAAAATTTTTGACACTACCTATTAAACGCTTAAAATTTCATTTTCCATTACAAATTTCCAAAAAAAAGTTAAGAAATTTTAATAAACTTATAAAATGGTTGATAAAAAAGTTATAATGTTGTTTAATGTAAGATGTCTTATGGAATACAGCAGCAGATTTAAAGAAATCACGAAACTTGCAGAAGATTTAAATAATATACAAGATTTTGATATGCTTTTAGAAAAAATTCTTTTACATGCAAGATCATTTGTAAATGCTGATGCAGGTTCGATATATATTAGAGAAGGGAATGAACTTAAATTTAGTTACGCTCAAAATCAAACCCTTCAGGATAAACTCCCCCCTGGAAGAAAATTGATTTATACAATATTTAAAATACCGATAAATCAAAATTCTATAAGCGGATATGTTGCAGAAACAGGGAAGATACTTAATATTGAGGATGTTTATAAAATCTCAAAGGATGCTCCTTACAGCTTTAATAAAGAGTATGATAAAGTTTCCAATTATCATACTAAATCAACCCTGACAATACCTTTAAAAACAAATCTTGGAGAAGTTTGCGGGGTCTTACAGGTTATCAATGCAAAGGATAAATCAGGCAAAATAATTCCTTTTTCAAAAAGAGATGAGCCTTATATGCTTCATTTTGCCAATACTGCAAGTATGGTATTGCAACGGGCAAAAATGACAAGAGCTTTACTTATCAGGATGATACAAATGACAGAGTTACATGATCCAAAAGAAACTGGAGCTCATGTAAACCGTGTTGCTGCATATTCTGTTGAAATTTATGAACGATGGGCACATAAAAATAATATTCCTGAAAAAGAAATAGAAAAAAATCGTGATATGCTAAGAATGGCTGCAATGCTGCATGATGTAGGCAAAATTGCCGTATCAGACCTCATTCTAAAAAAGCCATCCAGTTTTACAGAAAAAGAATATGAAATAATAAAGGCTCATACTTATCTTGGAGCAAAATTGTTTAGCGAAAAGCAATCGGATTTTGATGAAATGGCGGCTATGGTAGCCTTAAATCATCATGAAAATTGGGATGGCTCAGGCTATCCCGGTTATGTGAATGTTTTAAATGGCAATCCTCTCAAAATCGGCAAGGATGGTAAATCTCTTGCTAAAAAAGGCAAAGATATACCGATTTATGGAAGGATAGTGGCGTTAGCCGATGTTTATGATGCATTATCATCAAAAAGAGTTTATAAAGATGCATGGCCTGAAGAAGCTGTACTTGCTGAAATCAAGAGTCTTTCAGGAATAAAATTTGATCCGGAATTAATCGAGGTATTCTTTGAGTCGTTAGACGAATTAAAATCACTTGCTGCAAGATATGCGGAATAATAAAGTTAAGATTCTTCCTCTTCGATCAACTTAAGTGGTAAAACAATTTCTTCGGCTCCTAAAAATTTGGCATAATCCTCTAAAGCGATTACATCTTCTCTGTCCATATAGGGATATTTTTGCATAATTGCCTTAGGAGAGTGTCCTTTTGCTATCATCTGTGCAAGCATACGGGCTGGAAGTTTGTTGCTTTTAATATAAGCCTGCCCATTTTTTAGATCAAAATCAATACTAATTTTTTCCATCATAAAAAGATCACCAATTTTTTGATATATATAAATGATACAACAAAGATTGATATTAATCAATAGATATTATTTATAATATAACAATTCTTCTTGTGCACGGGAGGGTAGCCAGCCGACATATATAATAATATTTATTGCTTTATTACTCCATCGTTATCATCCGTTGTTTCATTGTATATCTTTTCCCTGTTTTGTTTTGAATAAAATTTATCACCAAACCTATAATTCACACTTATGTTTGCAAGAGATGGGAAATTGATCCATTCTCCGTCAGGGATACTTCCCCATGGGATAGGGAAAGTGTAGCCTGCCTCAGTTGCAAAACTCCACTCCATATTCTGTCCAAATCTTACCTCATATCCTATCATTGCCGGGCATAATAATATATATGGCGTTCCACCACGTAAGTTAAAATCAATTTTTGGAAACATAGTATAATAAATACTATTCCCTTTTAATCTGCCAAACCTTAATGCCAATGTAAAATCTGGTGCAAAATAAATACTGTGTCTGTCTTGTATTGTAAGATAATTTTTACCAAGTCCAAGGTATCCATTGTCCCCAGAAAACATAAAATGTTCAGCATTTTGATATTTATAACCTATCCTGGCTCTTAATCCTATGAAAAAGAATTTATTAGGGGTTTCATAAATTTTAAAATGCAGTAAAATGGAAGCTATATAAACCTGAGGCAAACCTGCTCCACCCTCTACAGCGATATTAAAATAATCTGCAACTCCATATCTGTAACCCAGAAAAAATGTGGTAAAGCCTGTCCATTCATCATCAGTCCTGAAGTAAAAAGAATTATCTTTGGTCCTTAACATGCCGCCTTTTTGCAGGAATACAGGATGTTCATTTTCATGGATTACTTTTGCTTTTTCAAATGCCATCAATCCATGTGTTTCCTTATAAGAATAAATCAAGTTGTAGAGTCTTAATAAATCAATTTTTTTTTGACCTGTTTTTAGATAATAATTAACTCCCGCAATGTCTTTATAATAATATTGCAATATAAGATTCTTATCATCTTCGTTTGTAATGTTGTTGAGGATATATTTTTCAAACACTGCCGCTCTTATTATCCGGGGAAGATATTTTGTATTGTTATAATCGGTTGATGATTCAATCGGGAATAAAAATTTTGACGATATAAAAATCAAAATAATAATTAATAACTTTTTCATAGACACTCCTCTTTTAATGAAATAAATCAAGCAATAACTACTTGATATTATTTTTTAAA
>CAZHHK010000203.1:0-2882 GCA_964531405.1 uncultured Spirochaetales bacterium
GCCGTTATAATTTGTAAAATTTCCGCCAATATCTGGTGTTTTATTTTTTACTCCGGCTGTAAATGTATAATTAAAGTCAAATAGAGCAGTAAATATAGCAGCGATTTTTCTTATAGGGACATTAAATGAAAATCCAAAATCAGGATTAATTTCATAGACAGGAAGTTTAAATGAATCCGATTTATCCGTTAGACAATTAAAATCAAAAGTAAAATAAGGATTAATTTCGATATAATTATCCGGTAATTTTGCAGAATAACTAAATTTAAATAAGCCTCCATAATATAGTTCATCATTCCATCTTTTATAAACATTGCCGCCAATAACACCTATTGGAGCTATGCCTCTCGGGTACCCATTGTAATCATTTGCATAATAGTTTAATACCGAAGTCTTAAATTCCCCTGTCAACGACATAGAATAATTTTCATTATTGTTTATCGCCTTGTCGTTATAGATTAAAAAACCGTCAAAATTTTCAGTAGGATAAAACTGCAATTCACCCAGCATAAATTTGCCGTATCCGCCCAGATTAAAGTGCATAAATTTTATCTGAGGCTTTAATCCTTGAGAATTGGAATATGTAACAAATGGTACTACAATAAAAGAGCCTTTTTCAGTAATTACTATACGTAAATTAATATTATTCTTATCAATAGGTTCTTCAATTATTTGATATGCTTCAACGATACTGGTCATCTTTTTTAACTTATTCTCAAGAAGATATTTAACTTCACTGTTCCAGATATCGCCTTCCTTAACAGGTAAAATTACACGAATATAATCAAAGTATTAAAAACTGATGAAACCGTATTAATCGAAAAAACCGGCACACTGGATTTTATAAATGGTACAACAGGCAAATGGTTTTTCTGCAAAACAGAAGACGGGAATGAAGGCTGGGTTTTTGACGCCTTCCTAATATCAGTTAACTAGGGACTCGCAAATGAAACTGTCATGCCCTGGATCGAGTGAGATTAAAAGCCCAACACCTGAAGATATCGAATGTATATTCTGCGGATTCATAAATGAGATCTGGTCAGACGAAGTCGAGATAAAATGCAAACAATGCGGCAGGATGATTTGCAGAAATTTAAAAAACACTTGCATAATGTGGTGTCAGAGCGCCAAAGAATGCATAGGTGAGGAGAAATACAATAAAATTATGGAAAGAATCAAAAAACAGTCATAACAGAATTCTACATTCGATCAATTTTTCATTCTTCCGGTTGAAGGCTTTTTTGCTGTTTTTCCTCATCGGCAAAAAACAATAACAAAATGAGGAGTAAAACCGCTCCTGTAGATGCATAAACATCGGCAAGGTTAAAAACAGGGAAAGGATTAAAAAAATCAACTGGAATAAATTTAAAAAACCACATCACATAATCCACAACATAACCTCTTATTATCCTGTCTATCAAATTGCCTAATCCTCCGCAAATTATCAAAGCCAGAGGAATTAAATACTTTAGCTGTTTAATTCTAAAATAAATAATCAGGGCGATTATGCATGCAATACCCTGCATGGAAACCATTAAAATGTATTTTGAAAAAGTATCAAAATCCCTGGTAATATTTCTCAGTAATGAAAGACCCATATCATCATTTTCGGTATAGCCGATATACCAAAAACCATCTACAACAGTGATAGCTTTACCGTATTTAATATTTTTCGCAACAATCTGTTTAACGATCAAATCGGTTGTAGTTAATAGCAGAATTAAAGAAACTAGGATAATTATTTTTGCCTGAAATTTCATTTTTTGATCCAGAAAATTTTTAATATTATCCATAACACCTCTCTTTTAATTTAAAATCCTTTACTCTCTCAAGCCATTCTTTAACCAGCGTCCCAAAAAGAACATCCTGTTCGATCTGAAGATTATGCCCTGCTTTATCTAAAATGACATAAGAAGCTCTTGGAAAATTCTCTATGAATTTGTATTGATCCCTGTAGCCGACGGCAATATCCTGCCTGCCCATTATAATAAGCGACGGTTTGTCAAAAGGTTTATCAAGTTTATCAACATCAAAATTGAAAAATGTGTTTTGTCCGAGGCAATTATCAAGAAAATCATTATCTGCGATTTTTAATCCTTCTAATACTTCAGGTTTAAATCTTTTCCATATTTTTTTATTCTGAACAACATTTATGCCTTCAAAATATTTTCTGTCATTCTCATTCATTCCTTTTAAGAAAATATCATCTTTTTCAAGTATTATCAGATCGGGCACATCCCCTTTATCCATGCCGTTTTCTGTTGGGATATAAGGTCTGACAAGCGGACATATCAATAGTAACCCGTTGATTTTCGATGAATATTTATTAATCAAGCCTCTGGATAGATATCCTCCGTATGATTCTCCGGCCAATAAATAATTTTCACCGGGGATTATATAATTAATAAAATTGATTATTACTTCAAGCATTTGATCTGATCCTGTAATCCATGAGCTGCCATTTGTTTTACCCATTCCAGGCAGATCAAAGTATATTCGTTTATAAGAACCTTTAGTTGATTTAAAAACCGGCTCCATACAGCCTTTCATCAGCCGATGATCTGGTCCCCAGCCGTGGATCATAACAACAGGTGTGCCGTTGCCATAGATTTCATAGTATATGCTTATGTCCTTTATCCTGTATTCCATTATAATAGCACCAATACTAAAAAAATATTATCCAAGAATAATACCAGAGAAAATTAAAAAAATCAATTTATTAATCGGTAATGATCTATTGTTTAAACAGACATGGTAACCCCATCTAGCCATAAATCAACAAAATATAGGTATAAGAGGAGTACTTTTAATATAAATTGTAATTATCTTCTGAAATATCTGAATTCGTTAATTTCAAAAAACACTACCAAAACTCCAAAAGG
>CAZHHK010000204.1:0-2863 GCA_964531405.1 uncultured Spirochaetales bacterium
ACACCTGCAAGGCAGGTCACATAGCGGGAGTTATACATTACACTATGCTCATCTCCCCGAACCAAAGCAAACAGTAATAAAAACCCCCATCCCTTCATTGATTGCTAAATCTTTTCCTGGATGAGGGGGTCAAACCGAAGTTCAACTAATTATAAGTAATAAAAATGAAAAAGAATTTAATGATTATTCTGGCAGTAATTCTCTCTTCTGCATGCAGCAAACAGGAACTTGCAATAAACCCAGTCGGACAAGAGAGTCTATCATTTGAATATGTATTGGATAGTGTGCCCTTAATAATAAATCCCAACAAAATTGAGTTATATCTCATTAATGAAAGCGATGCTGATGATGAAAAAATCAATGGACAGTTATTAAATATAGGTATCGCAGTCCGTGAACTTCTAACTGACAATTCAATGAATAGCTATATTTTAGAGAGCGCCAAACAGAACAGGGATAAAAGTCTAAACTTGTTCACATTTGCTTCAAACCCAAAAATAAAGTCCTCTGGTTCAGGGTATGAAAAATTGATAACTGCTCTAAATATTGCTGACTTGACGCACAGATCACAAAATCCTTTAAAAAGTGGGGTAGTTGAAGAGTATGAACCTGCCATATACGTTCCTAACATTGAAACAGCTGACCCGGAGAAACAACCCATTGTTTGTCCTGGTTTTGAAGTAAACTGTGAATTGTCTGGTATGGAGGATTATGAGGATTATATAGTAGGTTGGTATTATGATGACGAGGGTATTATGAACGAAATTCTTATTAATGAAAGTACTGTTATGAATACAACCAATCCGGTTTTCATTATCATCAACGGATCAATTGATCCTGAAATGAAAGCTGGGGAAACGATGATAAACAATGCACAAAATGGATTTAAAAGCGCCACAGGTTTTATTGAATATCAGACATTAGGTTTTCAGATCAATCACAGATATGAAAACTCTGGAAAATCTGAGTTTTGTATTACTGGTTTCAGATTCGATGAGCAGGGAGTGGTTCATACTATGCTTAAAAAAGATGGTGATTGGAGTGAATGGAAAAAAATTATGGATGTCGATAAAGATGATATCGGAGATTTATTGTCTAAAAGGGCACAGTTCTGTTCGGAAGAAGTATTACCTTTCAATACTAACTATGCTTTTTTTAATACATGGGAAAGGGATTGGTATGCGAGTCATAAGCCTCTTGGAACTGCTACCAGATATGGTCAGACAATTTATCTTTATGGAGATATGAAATATGAAAATGAATGGTACCAATATGATCCTTCTATAGTAAATACAAATCCGGTTGATTTTAATACTATTTACGCAACAGGTTCAAAATGGCATATGTGTTCTGACAATAAAGGTAAATTACAAATTGTCTGGGTAAATGTTACAAAGTAAAATGAATTTCTGGGGAGTATTAATGCTCCCCAATTTTAATTAATTCTCAATGAAAATAATTTTGCTATCATTTATAGTTGGGTTTAATCTGCTTGCCAACGCCCAGTTTGGACTTCGAAATTCCTTCAATTTAACGGGTACTGGCAGAAATATATCATTGCTGATTGAAAAAGACCTGAATTTTAAAAATAGGATTGGAGTTGGACTCAGATATAATATTGGTAGAATTGCCCACCCGGATGATCAGCAGAATGTTTTCTATAAACGGTTATATCCTTCTTCTTTTATTCAGCATTTTGGTGTTGAAGGACTTTATCAGAGAATGATATTGAGGAACTGGGAATGTATAAAACCATTTATATCCTATGATATTCAGGTATCTTATTCGACAACAAGAAACAGAATGTTTTTACCCTATGGCGAAGCATTTAATGGTGATATATTATATAAGGAATTTCTTGAGTTTTTTGGCCCCTTCCTTTTTGTTGAACAATATGTAAGTCTGGGTTTCAATGCACACCTGTTTGGCCCTTTACATATTTATCAGAAAACAGGTGGGGGCATTATATTTATCAGGGGCAGAGATGAGAAGCTGTATGGAACTTATGTTAATCCAAATCATTGGGAATTTGCAGGAATAATTTCGGTAGGATTGGTGTATTCTATTAAATAATTAATATGAAGATCAATTGGTTTACAGGCTTCTTTTTTCTTTGTTCGGTAATTACAAATGCCCAGTTTGAAATAACCAGCTCGTTTAATGGCACCCACACAGGAAGGAATATTTCCTTGCATCTGGCAAAGAACCTGAATGCCAGCAACCAGATGGGTATAGGTATCAGGTACAATATTGCCAAAATTGCGCATAACGATGATCAGATGTATGCTTTCTGGAAAAGGGTCTATCCCACATCATACATTCAGCATTACGGAATAGAAGGGATTTATCAGAAATCGATACTTCAGAAATGGGATTGTGTTAAACCTTTTCTTTTTTATACTGTCCAGTTTTCCTATTCAACAACCAAAAATAAAAGGTACCTGCCTGTCTATATATTTGACAATGAAGGGAATGAACTTTATAAAAGATACTATGATACATACGGGCCCTATACCTTTATAGAACAGTATATTGGAATAGGTTACAGGGCTCATCTGTTTGGACGTTTTGATTTTTTCCAGAAAATCGGTGGAGGGGTAATGTTTGTTATAGGTGAAGATGAAAAAAGGCCTTCATTTGACAGATTCGAATGGGAATTTGCTGAACAATTTTCTGCAGGATTAATATACAGGTTATAAATCTATACCTAACAATACAGAATGCTTAGTAAAAATCTGAGTTTAATGAATTTGCATCCATAGACCTTATTAATCCAGTTTCCCCAACGCTTCCTTTAATCTTCTCAATGCCATTTAGATTTACATAGTATTTAACAATAATTGTTTAAAGTTCTTTGAAATAA
>CAZHHK010000205.1:0-2858 GCA_964531405.1 uncultured Spirochaetales bacterium
ATATCTAACGCAAATTTTAATAAAAGTGGTTTCCTAAAAGGGTACAACTTCCATTTGCAATTCAGGAACAACTCTGCCTTGTTCAGGATTATCATTAAGCAAATAAATCCTTGATTTTATTTTTTCATAAATCTTTTTTGCATTATTATATTCTTCTTTATTAAGAAGAAACTCTACTATTTGACTAAAATCTTGTTCTGCTGATTTTGTCCAAACTACTTTATATTTCATTATTTTTCAAATTTTTTATCGTACTTTTTAAAAACGTCATCATGATTAATTAACTTATCATTTTCAATATCATTTTCTGATTGTATTATTAATTTCATCAGTGAAATTGCATTTTTCATTTTTTCATAACTATCTGTATCGATAAAAACACCTTTTGCCTCACCATTTTGAGTTATTATTACAGGATTGTGAGTTTCATTTATTTTTTTTATAATGTCGGCAGCATGCGATTTGACAAATGAAATAGGTTTAATATCTTCTTTTAAGTTCATATAATACTCCAGGCTATATATAATACTGTATTTGGACTGATTTGTCAAATTTTTTATATTTTACCCTATTCCTTGGTGTCTGAATTTCAGATAACGGTTTACCAGTATCGACGTAAAAGAACAATCTTTAAACTAGACTCTAAACATAATATCAAAAATCAATTACTTTTTATGTACACGTCATTACCGCTTAATTTGGTTTTAAATCCAGCAGCTTTGTGTTTTTTAAGATTAATAATCTATCTGCAATATTTTTTGGAAAAACTCCATGAGTTGCAACGATCAATGATGCATTGTTTTTTTTGATATATCCGGTAAGTATTTTAATAATAGGATTTGCAGTCTCATCATCCATTCCTCCGGTAGGCTCGTCAGCAAATATAATTCGAGGTTTGGTTACAAGGCTTCTAGCTATAGCCGCTCGTTGACGTTGCCCGATACTTAATTCATGCGGCAGATGATCCTGTTTGTCAGATAATCCCACATCTTCAAGCATCTTCATTACCATGGACCTTTTTTCTTTATTATTTATATTTTTATGAAGTAATGCCGATTCTATATTTTCCATAACTGTCCATGTCGGGATGAAGTTAAAATCCTGAAATATAAAGGAAATATTCTCACGGTAAAGCACGGCGAGTTTTTCGGTTGATAAATCGTTAAGAGATATACCATTATAGATTATTTCTCCTGAAGAAGGGTTATCTATCCCACTTAAAATCCATAACAGGACGGATTTTCCTTCACCACTTTTACCAAAAATAACGGTGATTTCTTTTTCCTTAATGTTTAAATTAATATTGTTAAGTATAATATTTTTATTCCCATTCTTGATAAAAAATTTATTAATGTCCCTACACTCCAGTATGTTTTTATTCATCTAACGATCCTGTTAAATTATTTACTACAGCCTTCTCAAACATTCGGCTGGTTTAAGCATTGATGCTGATATCCCCGGAATTATTCCGGCAATAATACCGCCTGATACGGTGAGCAATAAATTTGATAATAGTATTAATGGATAATAAATAATATCAAATATTTTAATACTATCTGTTAGAAATAACGATGATAAAAGAATGATCAGTAAAACTACAAAACTTCCTGTTATAAATCCGGTTAAAGATTGTATGACAGATTCATAAAAAAATTGGAGTAAAAAATCTTTTTTTGACCATCCAATTACTGTTAGTATTCCGATTTGATGGCGTCTTTCGATTATGGATGAATATTGCGCTCTTAATGAGAAAGCAAGTATACTTATAAAAATCAATAAGGTAATAAACCATGCACTTTTTCCATTTATACCCAATACTGCCGATGCGGGTTTAAAACAATTGTATGAGGATATGATGCTTCCCGACCCGAGAGTATTTATAACCTGATTAACAGCTTCCTGATGCACTTTTGAGTTTAAGCTCTCCACAAGGATTATATTAAACTCATCGTTTATCGGATTTATCAATCGCTCATTGATTATTTCTTTAGCTTTTGGCAGGCTAATGTATATATCTGCCTTCACTGCTTTTATACCAGAATTTACTATGCCTGTAACCAGAAATGTTTTTTTACCAATATCAATTTTATCTTTGCAATTTATTGCAAACCGCTTTGCGAAGCCTTCTTCAAGCATTACAGACGAATCATCATCCGGTGAAATAAACCGTCCTTCAACTATATTTGCATTTGAGCAGCTGTTGTTTGCAACTGCTATTGATTCATTCAAAGGTATTCCACCGAGCAGGAATGAATCGTCTAAACCATTGATTTTCAGTCTTAATTTAAATAATAAAAACGGCGCAGCATCTTTAACCGAATTTAATCTTTTAACGGCTTCCACAACAGAAGCCGGTAAAAGTTTTGATTTTATATTTTCAGCATAAAACCCTTCGTTAATACTATCTACTGCAATATTTAAGCAAGAATCATTGTTACATAACGGCAAATATGCAACAAAGTGAGTTCCCGTGCTTTTTAGTATTGATGCTGCCGAATTCTGTGATTTGAAGAGGATATTCAAAATAAGAGAAAAGAAAATTACCGCAATCATATATGCTATTACTACTGATATCGATCTTCTCTTTCTCCTTAATAATTCTATTACAGCATATTTAAACATTTTATCCCCTTAATTATATTTTCCTTTTTAATATTAAAACCGGATTTGGATCATTTGTATCTATATTCAATAAAGTTATATTATTGCCGTCTTTAGAAATATATGATTTCCCTCCAAGACCGGATTTCAATAATTTTTCATAAGTCCAATTTTTGCCTCCATCATTGGTGCTTATTATATTCGGTGGTATAATAAATATTGTGTCCTAAAGAAAATAAAAATGATAAAAATATTTT
>CAZHHK010000206.1:0-2798 GCA_964531405.1 uncultured Spirochaetales bacterium
TAATTTGTTTTAGATTATGTCATCAAAAAAGATAATTTTGGGACGCACTCTTAATCTTATACTGTGCAATATTATAAATAATGCTGATAAAAAATCAATGAATAATGTCTGGCTAAAAGAGGACGGTAAAATTACTTTAAAAGATCTGATTGCTGATTATCTTAGACATTTAAAGGAACATATAAATCATTTTGAAAAAAGACATGATGAAATACAAAAGTCTATTTAGAGTTCTTAGAATTACATTTACACCAGTCTTTTTTACTTTATTATTATCCTGCATAACAAACAAAGAAACAAAAACGGAAACAGAAAAAATCAATAAAATTAGTGAACAAAAAAACACACCTCTTCTTGATGAAATGATCGGTCAGATGATAATGGTTGGCTTTAGAGGATTTTGCGTTGATGAATTTAGTCAGATTGTCAAGGATATAAAGACAGAAAAAGTAGGCGGTGTAATACTCTTTGATTACGATGTTGTATTAAAATCCGATAGGCGCAATATAAAATCAAAAGATCAGGTTGCAGGCTTAATCAAAACATTAAAAAAATATGCTAAACATCCTCTTTTTATTGCCATAGATCAGGAAGGTGGTAGAGTTTGCAGGCTAAAAGAAAAATATGGATTCCCAAAAACAGTAAGCCAGAAATATCTTGGAATGTTAAACGATGAAAAAACGACGAGATCGAATGCCGAGAATATAGCTATATTGCTCAATGAGCTTGGGATTAATATTAATTTTTCTCCTGTTGTAGATGTCGAGGTAAATCCGGACAATCCGGTGATAAGTAGGTATGAGAGAAGTTTTTCTAGCGATCCGGTAATTGTGGCAAGTAATGCAGGATGGGTTATAGAAGAATATCAAAAACATAATGTTTTTGGTGCATTAAAACATTTTCCTGGTCATGGAAGCTCAAGGGAAGATTCTCATCAGGGATTTACCGATGTAACCTTAACATGGAAGGAATATGAACTGCTGCCTTATGAAAAATTAATCGATACAGGTAATATAAAATTTATTATGACTGCTCATATTTTTAATTCAAACCTCGACAATGATTATCCAGCAACTTTATCAAAAAAAATTCTTACCGACTTATTAAGGGAAAAACTTAAATTTCAGGATATAATAATTACCGATGATATGAACATGAAGGCTATTACGGAAAATTATGGTTTTGAACAGGCTATAGAATTATCGATTAATGCCGGAGCTGATATATTGCTATATGCAAACAATATATCTTATGACAAGCATATCGCTGAAAAAGTTTTTAATGCTATAAAAAAACTCGTTAATGAAGGCAAAATCGACCCGGCACGTATTGAAGAATCCTATGACAGAATAATTGATTTTAAAAATAAATATTTATGATAAATTTAAAATTTTTTTTAAACTAAAAAATAAACGATCTTATTATGGTTCGTTTTCTTCTGGATCTTTGCCTACAATGCTTTTATAAATCTGAGAGCTAACCGGTGGGCAACCGGGGATAAAGATCCCTTTTTTACTTATCTTTTTCGTGCAATTTCCTATTAAAATAGTGCCGGCTTTTATATCGTTTTCTTTGACGCCTTTGCCGATTGCAATGTGAAATTTGCCATCATCTAAAATATATTGACCCATATCGGTTTTAAATCTTTTGAGAAAAAGCATAACCGTAGATAGACATGCACTACATGATTCACTATCGTATAACGATACATCCGGATATTCTATGGCTATTTCTGTAGGAGGCTTTTTATACTTACTTGCATATTTTTGAAAATCATTCGGAGAAATTTGATAATCGGATTTATCTATTGATAGATTCATCCTTTGGGAAATAATCTTAAGATGAGGGATTTCTTCCGGGTTAAGACCCATCATCAGACATCCTGTAATATCTGCACCCATTGGATTAAACGATGCAACTGCAAAATTAGATTTAATTGGCTCACCACCGGAAGGTCCCAGTCCATGCATGCCAATATATCCATCGATCACAACTATATCCGGAAGCAGTATCGTTGCAAGATCAGATATTGCAGAATCTAAAGTTTTTTCATTATATTCAAAACCTTTTTTATATTCAAGCTGGTGATACCTAACCTTTTCACGTTTGAATAGACAGCCTTTCATATTCTTGATGCCGAGTGTTACACCTGTATGCATGTGGCATTTTGCAACAGGCAATGATAACAAAACATCAAATTGAAAAATCTGTTCGCATATTTTTGTTGATTCAAGAATTCTAAAATTAGGAATTTCTTTAGCAACATATCCAGCAGAATCCATATCGATTAATCTGATTTTATATTTTTTGGCTATCTCTTCAACACCGGATTTTTTAAAAGCCTCAAGAGTCTTCACTCCAAGAATCGGGCTTTCACCGATTGCAATATCTTTAGCTCCAGCTTCAATTAAAGCTTCAATTACTCCAGCAATAGCTTGCGGATGAGTATTTATCCCGAGTTCAGGCTTGACACAACGGCCGATATTAGGTTTAATTAAAACGGATTTATTTTTTATCTTATTTAGATCCAGAGATAAAAGTGCTTTCTTTGCATTTAATAAAGGACCATTGCCATATGTGACAAAGACTCTGTTATCTTTAAATTTCATTAGATCAATTGCCATAAGTTTTAATTTTTAATCTATATAACAATAAAAATCCACAAATAGCAAGAATTTTTGGACTTAAGTTTTTAATTCTTAATTATCTAAATGTCTAATTAGATAAAAAATAAGATCAAGATATTTAATCTCTTCGGGTCTAATTCCCCGAAGCTTGCTTCGCTATTATAAATATGA
>CAZHHK010000207.1:0-2739 GCA_964531405.1 uncultured Spirochaetales bacterium
TATTTCGTCATGAGGGCTTTTTTATTTGAACTCCGTATTACTCATACCATCTCCTATTGTTTTAAAATTGCATCGAATTTGCAGGCTGCATAGCATGCCCCGCATTTAATGCACTTTACCTTGTCCAGAGTATGAACCTTTTTTATTTCACCGGATATTGCATTTACAGGACATGCTTTTTTGCAAGCTCCACAACCGGTACATTTTTCTGCAATTATATCAAATGATATTAAAGCGGTACATGCTCCAGCTGGACATTTTTTATCCTTTATATGTGCAATATATTCATCATTAAAATATTTTAATGTGGTCAATACAGGGTTGGGCGCAGTCTGACCAAGACCGCATAAAGATGTATTTTTTATCTTGTATGCAAGGTCATTCAATATATCAAGGTCTTCCATCTTCCCTTTGCCTTGCGAAATCCTCTCGAGTATTTCAAGCATCCTCTTGGTACCTATACGGCAGAAGGTACACTTGCCGCAGGACTCATTCTGTGTAAACTTGAGAAAATATTTTGCCATATCGACCATACAGGTATTCTCGTCAACAACAACCATGCCACCCGAACCTACAATGGCACCCGTTGCCGACAACTCCTCATAATCGACCTTTGTATCTATAAGACTCTCAGGAATACACCCGCCTGAGGGTCCTCCCATCTGCACAGCCTTGAATTTTTTGTTGTTTAAAATACCGCCTCCGATATCAAATATAACCTGTCTTAAGGTCATTCCCATCTCGACTTCGATAAGCCCACCGTTTTTAATCTTACCCGCAAGAGCAAAAACCTTTGTACCCCTTGATTTATTATAACCGTATTTGTTGTATTCTCCGGCACCATGAAGTATTATCCAAGCTACATTAGCAAAAGTCTCGACGTTGTTGATATTGGTAGGTTTATCCCAGATACCGCTTTTTGACGGAAAAGGTGGTCTAATACGGGGCATTCCCCTTCGACCCTCGATAGATGCCATCAAGGCGGTTTCCTCACCGCATACGAAGGCTCCGGCACCTTCCTTTATGTGAAGTTCAAAATTAAAACCTTTATTTAAAATATTATTTCCAAGAAATCCATTTTTTGTTGCATCTTCAATCGCAATCTTCAGTCTCTTGATCGCAAGTGGGTATTCTGCCCTGCAATATATATATCCCTCATCAGCTCCTATCGCATAACCGCAGATAAGCATTCCTTCTATAACAGAATGCGGATCACCTTCAAGTACAGATCTATCCATGAACGCACCCGGATCTCCTTCATCGGCATTACAAACTATATATTTTTTGTCATTAACCTCATTCTTTGCTAATTGCCATTTTAGCCCTGTTAAAAATCCGGCACCGCCCCTTCCTCTTAAACCGGACTCCTTAATCGTATTGATTATTTCATCCGGCGTCATCTCAAGGGCTTTTTTTAACCCTTTGTAACCGTCCCTGGCAAGATAATCATCGAGCTTTTCAGGATCAATAGTACCAACATTGCGTAACACGATCCTCGTCTGATTTTTAAAAACATCGCTGTCACCATAATCACCGGTAGTTGTCCCGATAAGAAATTTCTCAAAAGGCTTATTGTTATCAATATGCTCTTTATAAATCAATTCTGCAATTTTTTCATTTACTCCACCATACATATACCTTTTGTTATCAGCATACACTTCGACTATAGGCTCTTTTGCGCAGAGACCTATACATCCGGTCTCGGATACGTTTACATCAGAGTTGTTTTTTGATAATTCAATAAGTTTGTGCAGGGTGCCTTGTGCACCTGCCGCATTACCGCATGTTGCGGTGCCTACTGTAATTTTAATCATTGTTGACCTTTGATTTTTATAATAATAATATGTAATTGTCTTATAAAACTATAAATCAATTAACAATAGCTTAAAAACTCTCTCAATCTATATCGAATTATTATAAAATTAACTGATTTATCAGACAATCTTAATGCAATTATCTATTATTTGATTATTTTATATTATTTTTTATATAAGAATGCAATGGAATTTTTAATAAGCACCATTATATTTATTATCCACTTCTGCCTTCACCTTTTTTTAATCAATCAACATAATTTTTTAAAATACCTATCCCTTCAATTTCCACTTCAACAACATCGCCTTTTTTCATCTGACCAATGCCGGATGGAGTACCTGTGGCGATAATATCTCCCTTTTCGAGAGTCATAATTTGAGAAATAAAACTTACAAGATATGATACATTAAAAATAAAATCACTCGTGCTGGAATCCTGTTTTAAAACTCCATTTAATCTGCACTGTATATGAAGATTGTCAGGATTTTTAACCTTTACAATTGCCGGCCCGACAGGACAGAATGTATCAAAACTCTTCGCTCTTGTCCATTGTACATCGATTTTTTGCAAATCTCTTGCCGTAACATCATTAAGACAGGTGTATCCCTCAATATAATCAAATGACTCTTCCTCTTTTATTGCCTTACATCTTCTGCCTATCACTATTGCAAGCTCTGCTTCATAATCAACCTGTTTTGACATCTCGGGAATAACAATTGTTTCATTATTATAGATCAGCGATGTTGTGGGTTTTAAGAATAAAATAGGATTTTTAGGTATTGCAAATCCGAGCTCTTTTGCATGCTCTCTGTAATTTAACCCCACACATATAATTTTTGTCGGACAAAAAATATTATTCATATTATAATTTTTTGATAGCGTAACAAATACGTGACCTAAGGTCTAAAATTTAAAAAGCTTTCC
>CAZHHK010000208.1:0-2722 GCA_964531405.1 uncultured Spirochaetales bacterium
AGCAAAGGATTATAAATATGGCGGGTTATTTCATATATTAAATGGAATTATCGATGTCATTGATATATTTGAGTTGGGACAGAGCTTTAATAATCTATTTTAAAACAATACTCTTTTGCATTTCTATTATTTAACTTTTCCCAATGCAAAGTTGAGCTTTTTGTTTGCCCATAATCATGGCCTGGCCAGACAATTGTATCATCAGGCAGAGTTTTCATAAGCATCCTTAACGATTCTCCTATAACCTTTCTGTTTCCTCCTTTAAGATCAGTCCTACCACTATCACCGACAAATAGTGTATCACCTGTAAATAAATTATTTTCTGCATAAAAACATATACTTCCTGGAGAATGTCCCGGCGTATGAATTATTTCAATATTAATATTCCCTACTTTTATCATTGATCTTTCATCTTCTATTATAATATCAGGTTTAGGTGAAATGGAAAGTTTTAGTAAAAATATTTTTATAGGATCAAAAATATTTAACAATTCTTCATAATCATTCCTGTGTATCAAAATCTGTGCGCCGGTTAATTTTTTCAACTTCCTGTTACCACAGGTATGATCTGCATGATAATGTGTATTAAAAATAAATTTGATTTTCAAATTAAATTTATTTGACTCTTTTATAATTTTATTTATATTTCCTGCCGGATCTATAACAGCGGCTATTCCAGTTTTTTCACATCCAAGAATATAAGAAAAAACCTTCATTCTCCCAATTTTTATCTGTCTTATTATCATAAAATCAGTATATCATATTTATTAATATCAACATAATCTATAATTAACAAAATTTATAAATTAAATAAATAGCTTGTATTTTCAGTAACATTGAGATATCATAGTAATTATGAATAATAAAATTTTTATTTTACTAATATTGATATTTTTAACAATATTAATTTATTCTAACGAAAACATAATAACTTTAAATTACAAATTTAGTAACAATTCTTCACTTTATAAAATAAATTTTAACTCAAACAATCTGCTTTTTAATCGGCTATTTAATAATTATGCAAATGATACAAACAAAAAAGAAAAATTAAATATTTTTGACAAGCCAGACTTTAGCTGGTTTAGAGAAAAAAACAGAATGGAAAAATTATTTATTGCGATAGGAGCTGTAACTTTTGCTGTCGGCTTCGGAATGTTTTTGGCTGGCATTATAAATCTATTTGTCCCATTTGATGCTGTTTCAATTGATGGTGAATATATTAAATCTGTACGTTATGCTTATATAGCAATTACTTCCGTTGGCGGAGGACTAATGGCTGTAGGACTTCCATTTATTTTAGTAGGCAGCATAAAATTGGGATTGGAATATAAAAAAAACAAAAATAGTACAACCGGCAGTGTTCAATAAAGATTATTAATCTAAATTATAAAGCATTAATACTATGTCTAAGAATCACTGTTTTCAAAATGAGAATTCAGAATATTATTTTTTAATAACAAATTTGGCTATTTCTTCTATAATCACACAATTCATTCTATTAAGAGAATTTTTAAATTTATTTGACGGTAACGAACTTATCATTTCAGTATTTCTATCCAATTGGTTTCTAATATATGGACTTGGAGCATTCATAGGAAAATGGTTTAAATTTTTAAAAGAACCAAAAAAAATATTACCTTTATTTACGATCTTATTAATTATATTTCCATCAATTATAATAATCATTGCCCGCAGTTTAAACAAATTATTTTTCCCTCCTGGCTTTGAAGCAGGTTTTTTTTATTCTCTTATTTTTTCTTTTATAATTTTATTTTTTTATTGCATAATGCAAGGCAGCCTTTTTACTTTATTCTGCCAGATTGTCGACAGCAAGACAGAAAATAAAATCAATATTACAGATATATATCTACTCGATAATATTGGAAATATTATAGGCGGATTTATATACTCTTTTATATTAATTTTCCTTTTTTCAAACACGCAAAATATATTAATACCATCAATTTTTTGCCTTTTTGCTTTAATATTTTTATTATTCAGGAAAAAAATACTGGCACTATTTTTATATACTGCTTCAGCAATTGTATTTATATTATTGTTCTTTTCTATGAATAAAATCGATCTTAAAACAATTGGTTATAATTTACAGGGACAGAGCATTATAAAAATAAAAGAGACAAAAATCGGTAGATTAATCGCTACATCTACAGGCAATCAATACAATTTTTATAACAATAAACAATTGTTATTCAGTACAAACGATCAAATGAAAAATGAAGAAATCATTCATTTTGCCGCATGCCAACTTGATGAAATAAAATACACACTGGTAATCGGAGGAGACATAGTTGGTACTACAAATGAACTTTTAAAATATTCACCACAGTCAGTAACCTGCATAATACCTGATATCAATATTATAAAATTATCTGAAAAGTATTCAACATTTAAAGAAAATAAAATTGTTAAAATAATAATTAACGATGGAAGAAACTACATACAAAATTGCAGCAAAAAATATGATATAATAATTCTCGACATGCCTCCTCCAAGTAGCCTTCAGTTAAACAGATTTTACACAGTTGAATTTTTTAAAATTATTAAAAGCAAACTTAAACAAAATGGAATTTTCAGCTTTTCAATACCCTCAAACGAAAATTATCTAAACAAACACCAAACAGCACTGATTTCAAGCTTATATAATTCAATGAACCTCCCCGCAGCAAGCTGACGGGGTATCAAAAGAATGGGAGCCAAC
>CAZHHK010000209.1:0-2665 GCA_964531405.1 uncultured Spirochaetales bacterium
ATAAATCTATAAAATCGTTTACAAAACATGAAAAATATTTTTATTATTTTACTAAATAACAATTGTCAGAAATAGTAATTACTACTTATTATTTTCAAAAAAGTAACAGCATCTAATTTCTATTCCATAGTCAATTATTAATACAAAAATTGATAGTATGAATTAAACCTATAGATGATTTTTTTATTTGGATAATCTCCCTCTGTTTATCAAGTCGATCCAATTTGTCTTCATCTTGTATATATTTCCAGAAAGAATTTTCCCAATAATTTAATTCAAAGATTTGATTAAACATTCTTATTACTATTGAATACTTTGCCGGTATTGACAAGTATAAATAAATATAATCTTTACAAACAAATTTTTCTATTATTCCTATTTACAATCATATACAAAGTTTTTTAATTTCATCTCTTATCATTTATTTGACCTCTTTCATAAAAATTTTCTACATGTTTTGGGATATATGCCAATATAATATTTACAATCCCATACCTCATGTGCTATTCTTAGTCATAGTAATATTCCTAATATATTAAAACTTTGTATAATCTTTCCATATTTATCAAGTTAGGTGGTACTAAATTAGATAATCTAACAAGGGCAAAAGTATTTGACTTAAGTATTTATTTGAGTATGAAGAAAAATGGAATTGATTTTATCTTTACTGTTAACAAAAAGGACTTTAAGATATTTAAAGACATTGATATTTTTAATGAAATAAATTACAGCAATTATTTACAATTGAAATACCTTTAGGTATAACTTAAATTAAATTAGCCCCTAGGGGGATCGAACCCCTGTTTGATGACTGAGAATCACCCGTCCTAACCACTAGACGAAGGGGCCAAAGGGCATTATTTTTATAACATGATTTTAATTATAATTAAAGCAATATTTTAAGGAATTTTATGAATAGGCAAGGATTTTTGATCTTATCAGGTAAAAATCATCCATATTTTAACATGGGATGCGATGAATATTTATTTAATCTTTATAAAAAATATAAAGCACCGATTTTTAGAATTTACGGCTGGAAACCTGCCGGCATAACAATAGGTAACAACCAAAATATTCTGCATACATTAAATATTGATGAGTGTAATAACGATGGATTAATATATGTCAGAAGAATTACAGGAGGAAGTGCAATTTTTCATGATGATGAAATCACTTACAGCCTTATCCTGTCTGAAAACGATCTAGAAAGACATAATAATTTTAAAGAAAGTTACAGGGAAATATGTAAATTCATTCATAAAATTTATAAAAAACTCGGGCTTTCTTCAGATTTTTCAAGAAACAGCATAAATTATCATGAATATAAAGGTTTATCAAATTTTTGTTTTTCATCATGGGAAGAATACGATATTGTAATTAACGGCAAAAAAATAGGCGGGAATGCTCAAAAACGAGGCAAAACCGTGATTCTTCAGCACGGCTCGATACCAATATCATTAAATTACAATTTAATAAAAAAATATATTAAAAATACACCAGATGATATTGAATACCGCACAACTTCCTTGAATGAACTACTAAAAATAAAGGTAAATTTTAATTTATTACAGGAAATCATAATTGATTCTATTAAAACTACCTTTAAACTGGATTTAAAAGAATTATTATTAACAGATACAGATTTAAATAGTATAAATAACCTGATTAAATACAAATACAGAAGAACCGAATGGAATTATAATAAAAACAGGACATTCAATGAATAATATTAAACCGTCATGGCTTAAGAAAAAATTAAGCATAAAAGACAATATGAAAATCAAAAAACAACTTTCCTGCTTTAAACTACATACAATATGCGAAGAAGCATTATGCCCAAATATAACAGAATGTTTCAATAAAAAAGTTGCCACATTTTTGATTCTCGGGAATGTATGTACACGCCAATGTTTATTCTGCAATGTAAAAAAAGGTAAACCTGATGAGATCAATCATAATGAACCTGATATGATAGCAGAAATGGTAAAAGAATTAAACCTGAAATATGTAGTTATAACAAGCGTTACGCGCGATGATCTTCCGGATGCAGGTGCTTTACATTTTAAAAATACAATTAGTTCGATAAGAAAAATTAATCCTGAAACAAAAATTGAAGTTTTGATACCAGATTTAAATGCCAATATAAATCTATTAGCAATCATAGCAGAAGTGAAACCTGATGTAATGAGTCATAACATTGAGACGGTAAAAGAAATTTATCCTTTTATAAATAGAGATATAAACAGATATGAAATATCGCTGAAAACGCTTAAAAATATTAAATTGCTTAATGATAACATTCATACAAAATCAGGTATAATGCTTGGATTGGGAGAAAATAAGGAACAAGTAATGAAAACGCTAAAAGACATTGTAAATACTGGATGTGAATTCCTGACTATCGGCCAATATCTTGCACCATCCAATCATCATTTTCCTGTTAAAGAATATATAAAACCAGAAATGTTTGATAATTATAGAGAAATGGCGTTAAATCTGGGATTCAAAAAAGTAAAAAGCTCTCCCTACGTAAGAAGTTCTTATCTTGCCGATGAATATTTAGAATAGCAATTTTTTATAATTCATAATAAAATATTGTTAAAAGATAAATTTATAGCAAATATTGAAAACCAATAAGCATAAAATTTTCATTAAAAGTAAGCTG
>CAZHHK010000210.1:0-2599 GCA_964531405.1 uncultured Spirochaetales bacterium
AATAAATATTATAAATTATTATATAGAATAATACAAATTTATTGTAAATTATTATAATTTTATAATATTTTTAAATCGATCCCCGTTATTTTTAGTGTAGGCTCTATATATGTATCATAGTATTCTTTAGTATTATTCGTAAGCATATTCTCCCCTGCAATATTCCCCTGTTCTATAGATGATTTGACAAATCCCCAAATTTGTCCTTGATATTCAACACAATCTCCAGCAACATAAATATCCTTGTCACTCGTTTGAAGATATTTATTGGCTATTATGCCTTTATCTGTATCTATAAGAGCATCTTTAGCTAATTTTATCCTGGGTTTTATGCCTGATGAAATAATTATAAGTTGTCCCTCGATATTATTTCCGCTGGAAGTTATTACAATAAATTTATCATCTTTTTTAATAATTTCCTGACAGGTTTCACATAAATAAAAAATATATCCTTTATCTTCAAGAATTACCTGTAATTTTTTAGCCTTATTGATATCTAATTGTTTGCTTAACAAACATTGATTAATTTCAATGATTTTAACTATTTTTTTATTAACTATTATACTATAGGCTAATTCAAGCCCCAACAATCCTCCGCCTATTATTATTATTTCTTTTTTGTCTTTTATTTTTTCTTTTATTGTTAATGCGTCATCTATAGTTCTTAATGTCAATATATCTTTATTTTCTATACCCTTGATGTTTATCAAACTGGCATCTGCGCCTGTAGCAAGCAATAACTTGTCATATTTATATTCGTTGTTTTTTGAGTAAATGGTTTTTTTTGATCTATCAATTTTGTCAATTTTGGTATTAATATTTATCTTAATATTATTATCTTCATACCATTTCAACTTATTAACGATTATCTGCTCTATAGTTGATTTGCCTTCTATAATTTCATGGAGCCTTGGGCGTGCATAGTATAAATAATTTTCATAAGAAAAAATCGTTATGTTTGAATTTTTATCCAGGCTTCTAATTTTTCCAGCTGCCGCTGTCCCTGCTGGACCATTGCCGATTATCAAATAATCCATATTCATCTCTTAAATTTATACTCGAAAGTCTTCCATAAGTTATAAAACTATAAAACGGGCAAACTTAAGGAGTGAGAGGTAATAAATAACAAAAAGGGTTTTTTAAAAACCCTTTTTGTTATTTAACTAAAAATTTAATCCATTGGAGAAAATTGATCCTTGCCAACGCCGCATTCAGGACATGTCCAATCATCCGGAAGATCTTCAAATTGAATATTATCGTTTAACGCTGGATCATAAATATACCCGCAGGCATCACAAACATATTTTTTCATAGCAATCACTCCTTGTTTTTTTATTTTAATTTCCCTTTTTAACAGGAAAAAATTATTTAAAAATTTTTTTTAACTTCAATAATTTATCAGCATGTTTTTTTTCTTCTTTTATTATTTTATCAATAATTTTATTATTATTTTTGCCAGAAATATTTTTTAATTTATTATAATACTCTATCGAATTGTTTTCCTTTTGTATTGCATAATCCAGCACCTTGATTTCCGTATTCAAATTTTTTGTAAGATTATCTATATTTTGGGTATTAAAAACAGTATTTTTTATAATGTTATTAAAATATCCTGCGTATTCAGTATTTAAGACATACTGATATTCATTTGGATCTTTCTCGATCGAATCAAGTATTTTCATAAATATTTTTTTATGTTCAGTCTCATCATCTCGTAAAGAAATAAATAATTTTTGCAGCTTTTGATTATCCGTCTTACCATACATCGAATCATAAAAATACTCACCCTCTTTTTCAATCTCTATCGCAAATCTTACAATTTCATTTATTGAATAATTTTCAGCCATTTAAAATTTACTCCTCTTTATTAAATATTATTTTTATTTATAATATTTTATTTTTATTAAAAAATATATTAAAATTTAATAAAAAAGGGAGAAAAATCTCCCTTTTTTATTTATTCCTTAATAATTTTTCGCTCTTAATTCAAAATAACTTTGAGGATGCTTACAGGTAGGGCATGTTTTTGGCGCTTCCTTGCCTTTATGTACATGACCGCATTTTCTACATATCCATTCGACTTCTTCGTCTTTTTTAAAAACTTTTTTCTCCTGAATATTTTTTAATAATTTAAGATATCTTTCTTCATGTTCTTTCTCGACTTTAGCGATCATCTCAAATTGAGTTGCAATTTCACTAAAACCTTCCTCTTTGGCAATTTTCGCAGCATCAGCATATAGTAACGTCCATTCCTCATGTTCTCCCTCTGCAGCAGCTTTCAAATTTTCAATCGTTGTTCCAATTACACCTGCGGGATATTTTGCTGTAATTTCAACCATGCCGCCTTTTAAAAATTTAAAAAAACTTTTGGCATGTTGCCTTTCATTCTCAGCGGTTTCTAGGAATATACTGGATATTTGTTCATATCCTTCATCTTTTGCAACTTTTGCAAAATAAGTATATCTATTTCGTGCCTGAGATTCACCTGCAAAACTTGCAAGTAAGTTTTTTTCTGTTTTACTACCTTTCAAATTCATAAATCTTTTCTCCTATGTATAAAGTCAAGTTATTTCAAGCTTCCGCTTGTTTTAATATATAA
>CAZHHK010000211.1:0-2560 GCA_964531405.1 uncultured Spirochaetales bacterium
CAATTATTTTACTTTTTTTTATTTTTTTTACTTTACTTAATTACCATATTCTTTAGCTAACTAGAATTTTTCCATGATCAAGCTGGAATTTATATTTTTATTTAAACTATAGACAGCTTCAAAAGCTGAGACTCAAAGTCTAGATAATATCCACGGCAGACAGTATGTCCAAGAATCCGTTGACTAAAAACTAGTTACTCCTTGCAATACGGAAGCCCACGTTGTTAAATTCGTCGTTTGGACCATTAAAATGGCGTAAACCGAGTTGCAGCCAGCTCGAATCATTAAGCCAGCTGCCTCCCCGCATGATCCGGCTGGAGCCATTCGCAGGACCTCTATAGTTTGTCGAATCACCTGGGTAATTACCCTCCCAATCCCAGCACCATTCCCAGACATTGCCTGACATGTCACGAAGGGTTAAAGCGCTCGGATTTTCTGTCGTACCGACCGGTTTTGTCGAAGAGCTTGAATTTTCGTTATACCATGCGACCTTCTGTGTCTCCGTTGCATTATTATAATCAGCTGTTGCACCACTTGCATAATTCCATGGAGTTGCCCCTTTGTTACTTGCAGCATACTGCCATTCGCCTTCACTCGGCAAACGATAACCGTTAGCTGACCAGTTACAAACTGCGTTGTCACAAGCCGTTGTATCCGTTGAGTTTTTGATTGTAGCCGATAAATAACTATAGGCAGGGGTAAGTCTCGACATCTCGCTATACGCATTACACCACACTATTGCATCACACCAGTTTATATAAGTAACAGGCTCATACTTTGCCGCAGTCGGTGCCGCACCCGACATTCCGTCATGACCTTCGCTGCCGGCATTGGCAAAGGTATATCCATGGGTAATAGCCCATTGATATACCTTGTACCAGAGTTCATATGTAACTTCATATTTACCAAGAGAAAAATTTGAAATAGTATGACTGAAACTGTTTGTTCCATCAGTTTGAGTATAAGTCCCACCTGTGATTGCTACCATATCCCGAAATAAAATACCGGCAAATGGGTCAGATCTTGATCCATCATCATCTTTTGTCTCTTCAACAGGGCAGTTAAAAAATAATAGTGTAATCAAAAAGAATACTGATAATAAAAATAACTTTTTATTCATTATTTTCTCCCTTTTTTATAATTTATAAAAAAAGGCTTACCATTTTTATTATTCCTTTAATTAACATTGATATTTATTCGCATATAGACACGAAGTTGTCTGCTATAATAATATTATATATTCTTTTTATAAATATTTCAAGTTTTTATTAAGTTAAACAGACATGGAAACCTTCCTCTAGCCATTAATCAATGTAATAACTCAGAAAAGTTTAGTTGCAATTATTATAGATTATGGGCGGTTACAAAAATCACCTTTTAAAATAAAAAATCAACAGTCGATTTAAAAAAATCGATAATTTGTTCAGTCAAGATTCTTAAATTTATTATTGCTTCTATAATTAATAATTAATTTATATCATTATTTAAAGTGTTTTATTTAGCTTTTGTCCATTATATCTATCATTTAGTATGATTTTGACCTTATTTAGTGAAATAATTATGCATATTTTAAACTTTTTTAGTATCTATTTCATAAGATATTGTTTTATTTTTTTATTCTTATAAGAATAAATCCGGAAATAAAAGAAATAACTGCCAGTCCTATCATTAAAAAAGGATTAAAACTCCCTCTTTCGGTCATTTCTTTGCTGGCAACTTTGTTTTTAGGATCAAGAGGGGAATAAATTACTTCAATCTTTTGCCCTACTTTATATTTATCCCAGATAGACTTATCTATATCGAGTGTGGTAAAGATAGCATTACCCAAACTCGATGAGTATCCTTTAATAAACATTACTTTCAGCTTATTATTTTCTTTATCTATATCTTCTATCATGGCTTTAACTTTGACACCATTTTTTAAATAATTATTGTAGATTAAAGAATCCTTTATTATTTTTTCTAAATCCGATTTTACAATACCGGTATTTTGAGGATCATTCGTTAGATATATTATTTCGACCTCATCTCCCTCTTTATAATTAACAAGAGTTTTTTCATCAGCCTTTACCTCAAAAAATTGAAAACCTACTGATGATTTTTCTCCTGTAAAAAATGAAACATCAAGAAGATAACATAGCTTATATTTATTTTTTAAAGTTCCTTTGTAACTTGCAGAGTCAGATACTACCGTTCTTTTTCTTTCCAAATACTTCTTTAATATTGTAGCCTGTGTTATTTTTCCTTTTGTTTTTAAATCTTTGTATTTGAAACCCTGTCGTGAGAATACTAGAAAAAGAATGGCGAGAATTATTAAAAAGGCTCCTAGTGACGATTTTGTATTTGGCTTCATAATATCTCCTGTTTTTAATAATTTAGTTATATCAAAAAGTTTCAATATTCTAACTATCCTAAATGAAAAACGAAAAAATATTAATAGGCAAATGGAGTAATTTTATAGCAGTAAAATTTATTTCTGTCATATTATGTTTTGTTATAATACATAAAATTTCACTACTGTCCGAAAGTTTTTGAAATAAAAGAATTTACAACTCCTCGA
>CAZHHK010000212.1:0-2541 GCA_964531405.1 uncultured Spirochaetales bacterium
CATTCATTTTTTTTATTATATCTATATTATTTTTACTCTCATTAGCACTTTTTAACTCATGCATCAATTGAATTAAATAGTTTTCTTTATTAGAATAATTTTCTATTAAAGTCCAAAATATCTTTGCGGTTTTTTCACCCAATAATTTATTTGTTTTATCCCATATTTTCTCGTAATAATCATCATCATTTATATTAACAACATTTGATCTAGATATTGCTATTATTTCCTCATATGACATATCTTTAAAGTAATAGCTGTTTTTTTTATTTTCATAAATTCTTTCAATTAAATTATCCAGATCACTGTTTATATTATTTTCTCTTTTTATAAGTGAGTAATAGATTACTTTTAAATTTTTATTTTTTTCCCGACTATAATAACTTATATTGCTTAAACTGTTTATCGATATTATACTATAACTATTATCTTGATTTTCTTTATAAAAAAGTAAACCTTGAGATAATTTTACTATTATAACTTTTTTATTTATATCATTAATTTTAATATTAATCTTTTTTTCATTAGTCACATCAGCTACAAAATAATCGATATAGTAATAATCAAATATATAAATATTATTATTTACTTTTATTCCAATATTGTATTTATTCAATAAATTTAATTCGCCATTTATAATTCTGCCATCTTTTATATATAGTGTATCACCATAGGTAGTTGAAAAATTAATTAAGAATATAAATAAAATTAAATATTTCATGATTTATCTTGATTATTTTTGTTATTATCAGTAGAGATAGATTTTTTATTAAATAAAAAAAACAAACCAACTATGATAAGCATAGATGATATTAAGATAAGCAGGAGATCTAAAAATTTTATTTTAAATATACCTAAAGTTATCAATAACATTACTAGAGATAGGATGCAAATAAAAATTCCTGGAATTATTGTGGTTAAACTCTTTTTTACTGAGATGATATAATAAAAAATAAAACTGATGGAAGGTATCAATCCTATTATAGGCCAAATGTTTTTTAAATCAATAAAATTAATAAAATATATGCAGTAGAAAAAAATAAAAATAGAAAACAAAAATAATATAGTGCCCGGAATAATAAATTTTTTTCTTTTAGTACATAATGCAATTAATATCATATGAATTGAAATTGTAAATATAAAAAATAAAAAGAAATAACCTATCTGCAAATTTATAAAAATTACTTTGATTAAAATTAAAAGCCCCAGAATAAAAATATATAAACCCAATATTTTTTTTGTCATAATACTCTCTTAGTTTAAATATACTTGAATAATATAATTTTGTCCAGTTTTACCATTCTTTTATTAAATTAATTAAAATAATAAAGTAGTAAGAATAAAATAGATGTAGTAAAATTTAATTTATTCGTTATTTTATCAGAAATTTTTCTTTTGATATCAGATTTTTCTTCACCTAAAATCATTTTTAGGCTTAATATCGCCGCTTTTATCATATCATCATCTGGTTCTCTTGTTGTAAACATCTGAAAAAATAATCCAGGAGCGATAAATATTTTTACCATAAAATTTTTAGAAAATTTTCCTGATAATTTTAATATTTCATAACTTATTGATGCTACTATAGGCATCCCTATAAATATATGCAAAACCAGAATAATTAAATTTTGAATGATTTTACCAAGTTTTAATCCAATAACCTCGATTAAAGCAAGATTTTTATACCATTCGATATTCTTAAAAATTATATCAAAAAATGGAAAAACAACAAGAGTTATAAGAAATACTATAAAGACAAACGATGTCCCACATCTTGGATGGAGCCTTGAATTTTTTTTGACATTTTCAATTGTAAGCTCCTCTTTATTTTCATAAGTATGGATAGTCTTATGCTCTGCTCCATGATATGCAAATAATCTTTTTGCATCCTTCATAAAAGAAATAATAATTAAATACCCAGCAAACAAAATAAATCTTGATATGGCTGAAATTGTATTATAGATTATGGGATTTTTTGAAGGATCAAGTTTAAATGCTATAGGAAAGAATCTCGGGATTCCAACAAAAATCACCATCGAAAAAGCAAGAGCAAATAAAATAGCAAAAAAAATTGTGACACTAGAAGTTGGCTTTGACTCTTCATCAGGATATGCAATTTCTGCTGATTTATTTAATATTTTCATTCCCAATATCATATTTTCAAATAAGCCAACAATGCCCCTTATAAAAGGCAATCCCAAAATTTTTATCCTTTTGCCTAAAGGTATATAGTCTTTTTTTTCTTTATAAAAATATCCGTCATTCTGTTTTATTGTAAAAGCATAACTATTCATCCCCCGCATCATTACGCCCTCTATAAGAGCCTGACCACCGTATGCCAAATTTTTTTCTTTTAATTCTTCATTATCCACCAGGTACTCCAATATTTTTTATTTTTATATTTATAACATATAGGCTTTTTTATATAAACAGTTATTACTGTTTTTTACGAAATAATTAATATTTTTGGAATATTTATCTTTAAATAATTATCAGTCCAAAATTATTAAATTCATTTTTTAAAAAATAATCAAGTAAGAC
>CAZHHK010000213.1:0-2539 GCA_964531405.1 uncultured Spirochaetales bacterium
AGCTTTTTAATTTTTAGACCTTAGGTCACGTATTTGTTACGCTATCAAATTCTTAAGGGTAGATATTTATAAAATCCTTTTGTGCAAAGAGAGTAACTTTTGACATCAATCAAAATTAACAATAGACAAAATCAAAGCTTTTAAGTATATTATCTTTTTAAAATCTATTAAGAATAAAGGATTTAAAAATTGCTCATTTCGATTATTGTGCCAATGTTTAATGAAGAAGATGTAATAGAGGTATTCTTTAAAAAAATATTTCCTGTACTTGATAAAATTTCAAAGAAACATAAATTAAAATATGAAATATTATGTGTTAATGACGGTAGCACGGATAATACTTTTGAAGAATTAAAAAAAATATCATTAAAGAATTCAAAAGTAAAAGTGATTTCTTTTTCGAGAAATTTCGGGAAGGAAGCGGCTTTAACGGCGGGCATGGAGTATTCAAAAGGCGATGCTGTGATACCGATAGATGTCGACCTGCAGGAACCACCCGAGTTAATCGACGAAATGATTAAACTGTGGAAAAATGGTTATGATGTTGTAGTGGGAATCAGGAAGGAAAGGAAAGAGGACAGTTTATTAAAAAAATGGACAAGCGGTTTTTTTTATAATTTTTTTAACAGCATAAGTGCGACAAAAATCCCGTATAACGCGGGAGATTTTAGGCTTATGGACAGAAAAGTTGTTGATGTGCTGGGGCATCTAAAAGAAACAAACAGGTTCATGAAGGGTATTTTTTCATGGGTTGGGTTTAAAACTGCCAAAATAGAATTCTCCAGAACAAAAAGAATTGCAGGCAAAACTAAATGGAATTATCTGAAGCTTATTAATTTTGCTTTTGACGGGATAACAAGTTTTTCTACAACGCCGTTAAAAATTTTATCTTTTATAGGTTTTACGATTTCAATTTTTGCATTCATATACGGTTTGATAACTATAATAAAACGGCTTTTTTGGGAAACGACTCCCGGCTATCCGTCCCTTATGGCTGTTATATTATTCCTTGGAGGATTACAGCTTTTAGGGATTGGTATTCTTGGAGAATACATAGGCAGAATTTACATGGAAACGAAAAAGAGACCGATTTATGTGGTTAGGGACTTACTGGGATTTAAAAATAAAAAATAAAATTAACTAAAGAAAATGGTAAGAATAGCAATGATAAAAAGAATCAACCATAAATCAGATAAAATCTACCAATATTTTCTCACCACAGAGGTCACAGAGAAGCACGGAGTTTTTTTTCTCTGTGTAGCGCTGTGTTCTCTGTGGTGTAATTATTTTACTCCCCTTCAATTATCCTCTTCTCCTCCTCATTTAAATCATACAACCTATACACTAGCTTATCTATCTCTTGCTCCCAGTGGCTTGTGTTGGCAGTCTTGTCCTTGCGCTTTGCCTCAAGGATTTTATCTACCAGATGTTCTATTTGGTCAATTATTGACTGATTGGTTGGAGTGATGAATTATGATTCCCCATCATCATATTATAATGTTCTATTTGCTCAGTTTTTTCAAATATTGCTTTAAAAACTTCTTTGAATTTTTTAATTTCTTCATTTGTAGGTGAATAATCAACATCGCTAAAAACATCATGTGAACCAACGTTTATCCATGATATAAGAGAACGGCAGATTTTCTTTTCAATTTCATCATTAAATTCATTAATCAAATTTTCTTCATTAAGATTTGCAAGTATTTTAAAATAAAATTCAATAATTCTTCTCATAGAGTTTTGCAGATTTATACAATCACAACCTTCTTTTTTTATTTCATCCCAGAGAAGTTGATAGTGGGTCTTTATTGGATTCGAATTATAACTATCAATGAAACTTATATTATTACTTTTACGAACAACATAATACATTGTATCATTTCTAATCTTTTGAGTTTCTCTAGATGATATATATGTAACTTCCTTAAAAAAGAAAGCATTATGTGTAAGAACAAATACTTGTTTTATATTGCCCTCATTATTTCTAACTTTTCTTAAAATATCCTTTATTAAAGTAGCAACAATGAATAATACATCCGAATCCAGGCTTGAAACAGGATCGTCAAAAACAACTATTTTAGGTTCGTTTATATTTTCTTCTGGATTTAAAACTCCTTGCACTAAATGATAAAAATAAAGAAATATTATGAAATTTCTTTCCCCTTCGCTTAAAGTTTCTTTTGCAATTGTGTCATTTTCTCTTATAATACAATAATGCTTTTCATCGTCCGTTGGTTTTAATTTGAATCCTTTAAATCCAAATCTATCCAAAAGTTTATTAATTGCTTCAACTGTTGGTTTAACACTTTTGATTTGTTTTTCTAATTCTGAAATTTCAGTTTTAATCTTATTTATTTGATCATCTCTCGATTTTATTTGGTTAGATATATTTTCTATTGCTTTATTTCTATTGTTTTTATCGTTATTATAGGTTTTAATGAAACCTTTTATTTCTTCACAGAAAAATTTCCAGATTTCGGAGTCAATTTTTTGATGGCGTAACAAACTCGTGACCTCTCATACATCAAAGCCATTATAG
>CAZHHK010000214.1:0-2533 GCA_964531405.1 uncultured Spirochaetales bacterium
CATATCGTAATATTTTTCTCTAAATATTTAATTATTGCGCTCTTCGTTGAATATTCTGATGATATTAATGGTCCGGGCAGCGAACCACTTTGCCCAGCAAACCATTAATGGTGGTTCTTTTTCGCATATTTTTTAAAATATAATTTCATTTTATAGTTGATTAATTTTAAAATATATATTATTTTAATAAAAATTTATTAAAAAAAGGATATTATTTTATGGAGGACACAAAAAAAATTAATTCCAGCATGTTAGATGCTATAATCGACAAAATAAAAAAAGGTGATGAATCAACATTTGGTAAGTACATATTCAATAATTTTAAGCTAATTGTATCAAGAAAGACACCTTTAAGTAACGTAGAAAGATCAAGAAAATTTTATGCAAAAAGAAGAGAAAACGGCTTATGCATAATATGCGGTGAAAAAATTAAAAGAATTAACCCAAGAACAAAAAAATTATACAGATATTGTGATAAACATAGAGATGAAGAAAAAAAAGCAAAAAAATCTCTAAGAATTAGTAAACAGAAAGCAAAGAAAAGATAATAAAGTATAATTTATTCAAATAAAAAATCAGTCTAAAAATTGATTCAAAAACAATATTTTAATATTTTTAGACTGATTTTTTTATCTCCTTCTATTAAACACTTAAAGTTTAAATTATAAGCTATTTTTAAAAAATAAAGATCATTATTTACGCATCTAAGGGGCTTCAAGTACAAATTGAATACTTTTAAGTATAACTCTAATCAATTATTTTTATTCTTCCATCGAGAAATGGAGTATAAATTTTTAATTTTTCTAGATAATTGTATACAATTTCCCTGTGCAATATACTTAAATTAATCTTATCCTTAATCTGAGTGAATATTTTATATCCATCACCTCCATCTGCTAACCATGAATTAATTACAACTTTATAGTAGTTAGACCTGATAACATCCTGATTATTAATTTTAGCTTCTATTATTCTTCCCATTTTTTTAGAATAAACAAATCGTATACCTGCTACCTGCAAAAAACCTCCTTTACCCTGATTATTAACGGAAAATTCCAAAAGCTTAATTATTTCATCACCCGTAAGATAAAGTATAACAAGAGAATTATCATATTTGATCAAATCATCAAGCCCGTTACGTTTTATCTGTCCTGATTGAATTACAACCGTACCTATGCCTCCAGCATTTTGAAATGCTACATCTACACCCGTATAATCCAGCATCGCATCACAGATCAAATTACCAATTTCGGTTTCTCTAAATTTTGAATATTTAGGATCAAGATTTTCATTTTCTATTTTTGCAATAGGTTTATTTATTAATTTATCATAATTAGACATTTTATTTTTAATCGCGGAAAGTGTCTTTTTATCATCTTCAAGAATATCAAAGGATGCTGTTTTATCTATTTTATAATTGACAGGATGTACCTTATAATCTGAATTATCGATTTTTTTATTTTTGATACTTAAATCAATTTCTCCCAAAAATAATCCCCATTTAAAAGCCTGATATATTTTTGTATTATTTACAGTCACAGGTTCTTCAAATTTAATAGCCGTCCTGCCATCAATAATAATATCAATACCTTCAACTGACTCAGCAAGAGTACGGCTTGATACTATTGATTCATCATCATAATAACCAAGATAAGTCAGTGCAATAACTAAATCGACATTGTTTTTAGGAGATTTTAATTCTTTTATGCATAATTTTGCAGATTCTATAGGATCTACCACAACATATTGCTTCCTGATATTTTCTGGCAATGCTTTTACGACATCTTCCGATATTAGAGAAATAAATCCAATCTTTACATAATTTGAATAATTTCCAACTTTTTTAACAATATACCTATCACATATCTCCTTGTTTTTTGTATCATAAACATTTGAACATAAATAATAAAAATTTGCTTTCTTATTTAAATTCTTAAATCCATTCAATGACAATCTTAGCTCCGAATAACCTACTCCACTTGCAAAATAACCTATCGCATTCATTCCTGCCAGATCAGTTTCTCCATTATACAAATTTGATTCTGGTCTTCCTAACACAATATTGCCAGAATCAAGAATTAATATTTCATTGCTCTTTTTATCTTTTGAAAGCTTACCTATTAAAGTAGCTCTGGCTGGTAACCCTCCCTGTCCATCCTGTTGCATATAGCTAAATTTTAAAGGATGACCACTTGTATCATTGGTAAAAAAAATTGTTAAATTTAAAGTATTATCATTATTAAGCGTGAATAAAAATAATGCCGATAATATAAAAAAAATAAATATTATAGTCATTTTCTTTTTCATAAAATCAAACCTCTTTATTTACATTAAAAAATATATGTCTAAACAATAATTTATCACCTTATATTGAGCATTTAAGTATAAATATAGCACTCAGCAGACAAATATGCGTCTATAATTTTAGCTTTGTCCCTACAATTGAATAATTGATGTTGTAAAATACATTATATCAAAAATCATTACTGTCCGAAAGTTTGCCATAAATAAGCCTCTTTTTCCAAATTATTTT
>CAZHHK010000215.1:0-2505 GCA_964531405.1 uncultured Spirochaetales bacterium
TTGCAGAAGCGGTAAAATAAGCTTTTTTTTGGATACAATCAAAGTGCCGATATGCTAAATTAGTGGATGTTTTTTTAAGAATAATAAGTTATGAAAAAATATAATGTTTTAATATTCCCTTGCGGGACAGAAATAGCTAATGAAGTAATTAATTCTTTGCAGCATCATAAATATTTTAATTGTTTTTATGCTTCAAGTGAAAAAATAACTTATTGCAATTACAAAGATGTAAATGTTATTCATATACCTTTTGTTTTTGAAAATAATTTTATAAAAATATTAATTAACATTATAAAAAAAAATAATATTAATTTTATAATACCATGTCATGATGATGTAGCTTTAAAATTATCAGAAATTCAAAACATTATCAATAGTATTAACAACTGTAAAATAATAGGCCAAAGTTATGAAATAAATAATATTATAAGATATAAAGATAAAACTTATAATTATTTAAAAAATTTTTTACCTGTACCTGTGATGTATAATTTCAATGAAATTAAGACAAAAGACTACCCAATATTTGTAAAACCAATTAAAGGACAGGGATCTTTAAATGCTGTGAAATTACTTGATGATAATCAATTAAAAATTTTTGCAAATGAGTTTAAAATTAATGAATTCGTTATAATGGAATACTTGCCCGGTAAGGAATACACAATAGATTGTTTTTCTGATAATGGAGAGCTGATTTTTTTTGGTCCTCGTGAAAGGAAAAAAACTTTTAATGGAATATCTATTTTTACAGAATTGTTATTAAATACTGATAAAAAATACAAAGAGATTGAGAAATATTCAAAATTAATAAGTAAAATTTTAAAAATGCATGGAGCATGGTTTTTTCAGATGAAAGAAGATAAGAATAAAAAACTCAAATTACTGGAAATTGGTACAAGAATATCTGGCACAATGATGTTGAATAGAATAAGAGGTATAAATTTCGTAGAGTTATCATTATATCAAGCTCTAGGAGAAAAAATAGAAATTTTAATTAATAAATTTCATGCTTCACTTTATCGATCATTAATACCAAAGTATAAAATAGATATAAAATATGATTTTATATATGTCGACTTAGATGATTGTTTAATAGTTGAAAACAAAATAAATACCAGGTTAATCACTCTATTATATGACTCTTTTAATAAAAACAAAAAAGTAATATTAATTACAAAACATAATAATGATGATGTATATGAATTATTAAAAAAATTTAGATTGTTAGATTTGTTTGATAAAATTATACATATTAAAAAAGATGAAGAAAAAACTAATTACATAAAACATAAAAATGCTATATTTATTGATGATTCTTTTTTTGAAAGAAAAAAAGTCTTACAAAAGCTGGGTATACCAGTATTCAGCGTTGATGCTATAGAATGCCTGTTATAAAATAATTTTATTAACATTTTAAACATGTTTAACAACTGGCTGAGCTTTGGCTTCTCAAATTTTTTCCTTCCAGATTAAATGAATTTATTTAAATTTTGGGATCATTTAAGACATGGATTTTTTACTTTATTAGATCTTAGATAGCTCTGCCATTAAAAATAATCAAATAAAAAAAATAACCGTTTCGCTCCAGCCTTGAGTATAGTGTCTTAAATAAACCTTATAATCAGAATGTATTGATTTCACATATTCAAATATTTCATAAAAATCCTGAGGTTTATGATAAACTGCTACTGCTAGTTTAGGTTTATATTTCTTAATATGCTCTTCTGCACCTTTAAGGGCTTTTAATTCCCATCCTTCTAGATCCATTTTAATAAATGTAATTTTTTCATTTACAAATTTGTCAATTGTGGTTGTTTGTATTTTAATATCTCCTTTATCGCAGATGCCGCTTGCTGATCCTTCAAAACTAAAATTTAATATTTCTTCTTTATCAGAGACACCTTTGTCAATAAACTTTATATTAGGATGTTTGTTTAATCTTTCTTTTGCTTTTTGCATATTTATTAAAGAAGGTTCAAAAAAATAAATTTTTTCATAATTCGGACATCTTGAGATGAATTCTTCTGATGTGTCGCCATCAAAACCTCCGCAGTCAATAAATATTTCGCCTGCCTTTAGATTAAGAAAATTTTCAAAGTATTGTTCCTTTAATCTTACTTTATAATTAGACATAAAATTATAATCGCCAGTCAATCTGTACTGCAAAACGTTGTGAAAATATTTTTTTGATATGTCGTCTTCCAGGTTATCAAAAACTTTTTGCCATCTGTCTTTATTTTTTGCAAAGTCATCTTTTGTATTTTTAATAAAATCTGGATATTCAAATTTTTCAGGGGAAATTTGACATAGCGCATACAATCCAAAATATTTTATCTTTTGTTGTTCTAAAAGATTTTTAACTGTAACAGGGCTGATGCTTGTTACACAATTAACTACAATCGCATCATTTGGTAACATGACTCTTTTAATAACAGGCAGTCCTTTCCAAATAGTTCCATCTTGGGCAAAATCATCAATTACTGCTTCCATTTTAATATTTTTTAT
>CAZHHK010000216.1:0-2445 GCA_964531405.1 uncultured Spirochaetales bacterium
ATTTTAATTTAAATTATTCACTTTAGAAGTGATTAATATATCTATTATACGAGGAAATTATTTATGTTAGCTCCGCTTGAAAAAATTATTTCATTAAACTGGATTACTTTGATTTTAAGCTTTGTTATCGGAGTTATAATGCTATGGAAAAGCTCTGATATTCTCATAAAAAAGGTTACACCGATTGCAAAATTTTTCGGAGTCAAAGAACTAGTGATAACAATACTGGGAATAAGCATACTCTCCTCACTGCCAGAATTTACGGTATCTTTTTTTGCCAATATGCATGGCAAATCTGATATTTCTATAGGCAATGTTGTAGGATCAAATTTTGTTACTCTAACCTTTGTTACAGCTTTATGCGCTTTGATCTCTCCTCTAGCAATACGCAAAGAGGTAAAAGACAGGGAAGCGTCCTGGATGACTTTATCAACAGCGATAATCCTGATATTAGCCCTCGATGGTACGCTCTCCAGGATTGACGGCTTGATTTTAATCTTATCATACTTTCCTTATATATTTACCGTTGTAAAAGAAGCCGTCAAGGAATCAAAAGAATCAGCTCTTCATGAAGAAGGACTTAAACCGGAAGAAAAAAAAATGAGCAAAATGTTTTTTCATTTTTTAATTGCATTAATTGCAATAGCCGGAATAATTTATGGAGCGGATATAACTTTAAAAGCCGGTGAAAATATCGGGATGAAGCTTGGCATTTCGCAATTAGTGCTTGGTATTCTAATATTTGCATTCGGCACATCTTTACCGGAATTATCAATATCATTAAGTGCTACATTAAAAAGAAAGGCTGATATTACAATCGGTGAAATCTATGCTTCAAACATCTTTACCGCACTGTTTGTACTTGGTGCATGCTGCCTTATAAACCCGATGATTGTATCCGATAACGTAAAGTATTTCAGTCTGCCTTTTTTAATTCTTACGGGGATAATAATCCAGATATTTATCACAACAGGCAGCAAGATGGTAAGACTCGAAGCTCTTGTGATTCTCGGTTTATATATTTATTTTGTATTAAATACTTTTTTTAATATACCGTTGAGATTTTAGAAAATCTTCAATAATTAATCACAAAAAATCTGGATTATTTTGGGAAAAATATCAGTTAATAGCTAGAAATAAAATTATTTAATCTTTTTAAAAGTGATCTTTGCTAAATGTATGTTACAAAAATAATCCAGATTATAAAGCATCATGAATAAACCCGGAGCTTCTTCAAAATAATAGATTCCATTTTGAAAATAGACATCTGACTCTCTTTTTTATTTCTCCATTCTTCCTTCATTCATTATGAAATAATCAGTTTTAGCACCATTAGGATACATCTGTCCAAAAGTATATATATCAGGATCAAGCCAGCCTGTCTATAACACATTCATCAACTAAAAATAAAAAGGTTGCAGATAGAATTAAAACAATAATATATCCAAAGCAAACTAAAAATAAGAATTTTCAATTTGCTTTGGGTATAAGAACGTAGAATTTATTTGCGAACTAGGAACAATTTAATTTTAATTAATAGTAATTTTTGCTGTAAGAGTACCAACCAAACATGTTGCTGGTACAGCAGGAGCCAGTGTTGTGGGATAAACAGCACCAATTCCGTATGGGGAAGTTGAAGTATCCGCTCGATTGTTAATATATCTCATATCAGTGTTTAATGAGGCAAAAGCTGGTGAAGAGTGGGGCGGATCATCTTTAAATTTATTACTTGAATTTCCTGTGTTTTCATTTGGGGACCACCCAACCGGACTGAAATCATATTGAGGCTGAAGATTATCAAGATCAATCTCTGAGGTACTGTATATTAAAGCTGGTTGATCTTTAAACCAATCATTTTCATCAAAAGAACGGTCTAGTTCCATATAGATTTTAAATTTTCGTATGCCGAAGTTTGCCAGATTTCTAGTTAAAACAAAATTGCCTTTCTCCGTGGCTCCTGTTACACCATCAATTGAAGACCCTGGATATTTATTAGTTTTCCAATAAGGTAAAGCTGTTCCAGTTAAAGGGCCGTTACCCTTACCAACCAATCTTTCACAAACATATAAATTTTGAATATTATTGCCAGCCTGGTTTTCTATCCATATTACATAAACTATTGATCGTGAAAAACTTCCGGTACCCTGAGTATATGTAATTTCAATATTGATACTTGAAGAGGAGGGTACACCTTCATCTTTTCCATCATTTTTGCCTCCCGAACCCCCGTCACCCCTGCTGCCTCCAGGATTGCAGTTTAAGAAAAGAATTAGAACTAATAATAATAATAAAATATTTTTGTACATATTTTCCTCCTGAAACTTTTTCACTTATTAAAATTATAAGTTAGAGAAAATATAAAAAATTGATAAAATATTTTCCTTAATATTCTTAGAGTGCGTCCCAAAATAGTTGAATAATATGATTTATTAATGTATAATTTCT
>CAZHHK010000217.1:0-2438 GCA_964531405.1 uncultured Spirochaetales bacterium
TCACAATGTCGACCATGGACACGGTCGATATTGTGTAAGCTGCGGTTATGCTCAAAGCTTTAAGCCACGACGGCTTAAGCGACATTTGCGGTGTTTGAAACTCGGCGCAAGCAACGAGGGGGGGTGTTTTAACTCGCAATAATATTATGCCGTTTAAATGCGCCGGCTATTATTACTACAAGCACTACAAACCAGACCGGCAGGGTGAGGGCTGTTATCAACATTTGGATTATTGATTTAATCTTTTGCATTTTATTCAACCTCTTCCAGATATCCGTCAAAACACCAGCCGATCTCACCTTGCTCAGTTCTTACCTTGACCCATCTGCCTTTAATTTTGTCAATTGTTGCTTCCTGTCCTAATCCAACAAGTTCTAACTTATCCGTTTTCATAAGGAACTTCATTACTTTACCATCATGTCCCTGTTTTTCCCTTAACCTTAATTTATCAACTTTGGGATTGTAAAATATAACTTTCTCTCCGACTATCCTTTCAATCGGGTACTCAACTCTTAAATAATCTCCAAAACACCAACCTTTTGTCCCATCTTTTAATTGTATCTGGTAAAGAAAATCCTTTTTGCCTTCGTACTCAACTTCATTATTGCTTCTTTCGTAAATGTCAACTACTGAGCCTTTTTTTAATACTTTTATTTGTTTTGAGTTTGTATCGGCATTTTCAAATAACAATGCATTATCCTTTGTTATTTCTGAATCATAAATGATGTGAAATAGCCAAAGCCCTTGATGATATTCTTCTTTATTAGAATCCGGATTTTTATACCACCCGGAACCGGAAATCAATAATCTGTTTTTTACTGGACTTAATGCTACTTGCGACAAACCGGTATAATGAAAACCTTTTGAAAACTTCTTTGATGTCAATATCTCTTTACCATATTGATCTATCAACATAAAACTCTTTACATCATCAGGCTGAACTGCATCCTCATTCTCCCAGTATGCCAACCTATATGAATTTATTAAATCTATCTCCCAATATGGATAAGTTTCAGGCGTTTCTCCTCGTGATTGTTTTTTTAAAATTTTAATCTTTTGATTTAAATATTTTTCTTTATTTTGATTTTTTAAAAAGTTATTAGAAATATTATACAAAATATAATGCTCGATATTTTTAAGTCCATATTCTGTTATTATACATAAAATAATATTTCTTTCCTGATTTGTCCCCAAAGAATTATAACACTTCTTATTATCATCAAATAACCGCAATATTTTAATAAATTTTCCTTCATCTAAATTATATTTATATAATTCAGAATCATGACCGTTATAAAAAGTCTTGTTATCCCCCCATGTAATTGAATTATATGTTGTTTTATAATCAATAATTTCTTCCAGTTTCATATCAATAGAAAAAACTGTAAAGCATAACACTGCAAATAATATAATTACTATCTTTTTTTCCATATAATCAGCACCTTCAAAAATTATTCAAACATCCATTGTAAAAATAGCATTTTAAATTCTTCGCTTACCTTATTAACATAACTCGGATTATCCCTTATTGCATTGAATATTCTATCTTTATCTTCCTGCTTTAAGATATTCCAATTATTTGTTAAAAATGTGCTCAAGTTTATAACATTCGGATTCGGATTATTAATGCCAAAATCGATTACTCCTGATATTATATTATTACCATAACTATTTATATTATCATAACTTAATACATTACTTGGATATCCTGATAATGTTTTCGTATAATAATCAGCTATTATTTCTACATTTGGAAATTTTTCTAAAGGGTCTCTTTTTTCATAATTTTCTAAACTTGCATTCCAAATCTGTCTTATCCAATGATTATGACTTCCTATTGTTGCAGTGCCTGTATTTCCCATTGTTGCTATCTGAACTCCTGCATTCACACCCGTTATACTGCCATTCTGATTTATTGTTACTCCCTGACTTGTTACTAAACTTATCAGATTCATTAATGTTTTTGAACTTGTATGATAAAATATATCCTGATACTGCTGTCCTTCATATCCAAAACTGTTTGTTATCTGAAGTCCACTATATTGATTGTATTTATAGGATACTGTGGCATTGTTCGAACTTGAGCCTATCAATGTACCTATTATATCAAGAGCATCATGATTGCTTAAACTCTGCAAAGCAAATGCTCCTCCAGCTGCCCTATAAAATGAATCATGTATAAATCTATATCCATAATCACTGAATATACTGAATTCATTACCCTTAAGTGGAAAATAATGCGGATTTTCATCTGTCCCGCTATTTATTAATCCCTGAAGTGCTCTCTGTGGTTGTTCCTTTATTATTCCTGCTTGTTGTACATCAAATAAAGCCTGACTAAATGCATTAAGATAATTATTTGCTATTGCTGTATTTATCTTGCTTTTATCCGTATTCCCTATATAATTCATTGCTGTTGTTGTAGCATTGTTTAAAGT
>CAZHHK010000218.1:0-2420 GCA_964531405.1 uncultured Spirochaetales bacterium
AATTATCGAGGAGTTGAAAATTCTTTTATTTCAAAAACTTTCGGACAGTAGTGTAATTTTTTTTTAGATAAAATAAAAAAGCAAAAAGTGTTTTCGTATAATGATTTTAACGAAAACAGACTCATATTAAGCTGCATTTCACAGCAAAACAGTTTTAATAAAATTTATTATATCGCTACAATCCCTTACAGTAAGATTTACAAACAGTCATTTGCCGTACCCGTAAGCATAATTACTCTTTTGATTTTTTCAATATGTCTAGTTATATCGTTATTATTCGCTTTTTTTTCCAGCAAATACCTGTATGAACCTGTTAAAATAATCCTAAAAAAATTTAACATCAGTATTAAAAACAATAACTCCGGTGATAATGAATTTAAATTGATAAGTGATAAGATTCAGAAATTGCTGGAGGATAAAGATGATCTGGATCAAAAATATAAAAATATTCTTCCAATAATATCGGAAAATTTCATATTTAATTTTCTAAATTCCAATCTTGATATAACAGAAAATGACTTTAATGATTTCATGGATAAAAACAATATCATTCTTAACAAAAAATATTTTATTACCTCTCTCATAAAGTTTAATTATAAAGATGATTTTTATAAATTTTTCAATCATGAAAAACAGCTTGACATAATAAATCAAACAAAAAAATTAATTATAAATGCATTTAAAAATAGTTTCAATATTTATGTCCTAACATTAACAAAAACCGAACTTTGTATAATTTTAAATTTCAATGAAAATGTAATTATGAACGATATAGCAGAAAACTTCAATAAAATATTACCGATTTTTGAAAAAGAAAAAAAATATATGGATATTTCTATTGGGATCGGCGATATTCATCAAGGACTTGATGGCTTAAAATCATCATATAACGAATCATGCCAGGCTATTGCAACAATACTGCCCCATGATGAAAAAAAAATAAAAATTCATGACTCCAGCATAATAGATAAATACAGTTATACATTAAATGAAGAAAACGGATTAATCAATTACCTGTTATGCGGATTTGAAGAAGAATCCATAAAACTGATTAATGCTATAATAAAAAAGAACAAAAAAAATAATTTGTCTTGCTCGATGGAAAAAGAATTATATTTAAGAATATATTACTCATGCATTCGAGCGCTTTCTTCAAAAGATATTTCCATCAAGAATTTAATGGGAAACGAATATATCGATGTTCCAAAAAAGATTAATTCACTCTCAAACAACAATTTAAATGATTATCTTTTGAAAATAGTAAGAGGCATATCAGCTATCAGCAATTATAAAGGCAGATTTGCAATTGATGAAATTATCGATTATATAAATCAAAATTTTTCAAAAGACTTTTCTATAGAATATATAGCTGACAAGTATAAAATTTCCATCCCGCATTTATCAAGACTATTAAAAAAAAGGCTTGGGATATCATTCCAGCAATACGTAAACAAATGCCGTATAGGCAAAGCAAAAAATTTATTGCTCAAAACTTCAAAAGGACTTGATGAGATTTCACTGGAATGTGGCTTCAACAGCAGGTTTACTTTTTTAAGGATGTTCAAGATCCTTGAAAAAATCACCCCAAGCCAGTATAAAATGATCAATAAAAAAAAGTTAAAAATATACCAAAATACATATTGAAAAAAATAAATATAACATGTATATTATTAAAAAATTAATTTTATGGGAGTAAACTAATGTATATAAGAAAAATTATTTTTTTAACATTTATTGTCTTCACATTAAGTAACTTTATTAATGCTAATGAAAATTACACAAATTCAATTAATTTTAAATTTAGTGAAAAAACCATTTTAGCAAAAAATTATACCCCGGCAAATGGCAGCTTGTTATCTGAAAAAATCCAGCTTTACGCTTTATCTGGCAATGCCAATGCCCAAAAATTTTTTTATTTAGGTATCGCCGGTGCTATAGTACATGCAGTTGGGCTTTGTATGATAATACCCTCAGCAGTACTTCTTGCTCTTGATTATGCAGGCAGGATTGTATACACTGATCTAGCTCACAGAACGGCGTTATTAATATCATGCGGTATCCTTCTTGGTTTTGGAGCACTATTTGCTGTTTCCGGACTTATAATGGCTGGAGTAGGATTTGGATTATTCTTCTACTATGGTGGTAAGCTAGCTTACATGTATAATGAAACAGATTATAAAAAAGGCGTATTGATTTCCGGATTCGCAGTTCGATTAAAATAATACATTTATCATCTTTAAAAAGAGGCTGCTTTAATAAAAAACAGCCTCTTTTTTATTTTTAAGAGTCTTTTTATACTTAAAAGCATTCCATTTTCTTGACATTCCTTTAATAAATATTTATTATTCATGCATTCAATTAAAAATTTGGTAGTGTCAAAAATTTTATGAAAAAATTATGAAAACACTGCCAGTGTTCTT
>CAZHHK010000219.1:0-2385 GCA_964531405.1 uncultured Spirochaetales bacterium
AGAACACTGGCAGTGTTTTCATAATTTTTTCATAAAATTTTTGACACTACCTAATTTAAATTTATCAATACATAATTAACCTCCATCATTAAAGATGTGGTTAATCAATGAAATCTTTTTAATTATTAATCTTTATATTTTTTAAACAATATTACGGCATTATGTCCGCCGAATCCAAAAGAGTTGCTCATTGCATAATTAACAACTTTTTCTCTCATTTTATGAGGCACATAATCAAGATCCATTCCTTCATCAGGGTTATCAAGATTTATAGTCGGAGGAATTTTATCTTCCTGAACCGTTTTTGCAATTACAAGCGCTTCGATACCGCCTGCACCGCCAAGTAAGTGCCCTGTCATCGACTTTGTTGAACTTACACAGAGTTTATAAGCATGTTCCCCGAATAAAGTTTTTATAGCATTGGTTTCCATCTTATCATTAGCATCAGTTGAAGTACCATGAGCATTGATATAATCAACATCACTTATTTTAATTCCGGCAAAGTCCACGGCTTCCTTCATCGCTCTTACAGCACCCTCTCCATCAGGATCAGGTGCAGTAATATGATACGCATCGCAAGTCAACCCATAGCCGACAAATTCTGCAATGATAGGCACACCACGTTTCTTTGCATGTTCTAATTCTTCAAGAACTAAAATTGCACCGCCCTCACCCATAACAAAACCATCTCTGGCTTTATCAAATGGTCTGGAAGCCTTAGTAGGATTTTCATTTTGCTCTGATAAAGCACGCATATTAGAAAATCCGGCAAAGCCTATTTCGACAGCAGCGGACTCCATGCCACCCGAGACTATAATATCAGCCCTGTTATTCTTAATTGCTAAAAAAGCCTCTCCAAGAGCATTCGTCCCTGAAGCACATGCTGTTACATAACATGTATTAACACCTTTAGCATTCAAAGCTTGCGCAATCCAGCTTCCTCCCAAATTGGCAATCATTTTTGGTATCAAAAATGGAGTTACTCTGCGTGCACCTTTTTGTATTCTTATTTCATCCTGCCATTGAAATGATTTAATGCCGCCAACCCCAATACCAAGCATAATGCCTAATCTATACGGATCTGCTACACATTTTGCCATACCTTGAAAAGGAGGAAGAACAATCTCGTGCTCTTCAGGATGCCTCATTGGTATTTTCGCCATCTTTGCCGCTTCAATCATAGAAGCAAAGCACAACTGCTGAAAAATGTCCATTTTGTTAGCTATTTTTGAATCAATAAAAAAATTTTCTGGATTAAAATTTTTAACCTGACCTGAAATATGACATCTAATTCCTTCGAGGTTTAATCCTTCTGTTTTTGCAATACCGGACTCACCATTTAATAATTTTTTCCATGTCGTATCTACATCATGAGCCAGCGGATTAATTGTACCAATACCGGTTATAACAACCCTTCGGGACATTTTAAGATCCTCCATATATCTTGTTTAAAACTTTTGGAATAATTAGCATAATTAGCCTAATATGTCAACGAATTATACAGTAGTGTGTCAAAACTTATTTGAAATGTCCTTCCTGACAGGGTCAATGCCCCACAACACGGATATTTCTGCCATCGGCTCATATATTCCGACGAATATAGAATGCCAAACCAATATTAAAAAGCAAGAAGATAAATATCATACCATCTTCGTGGTATTCTTAAGTATAGATATTTGTAAACAAAGTTTGAACAAAAAGAAACTTTTGATATAATGTTATTGACTTGCTTATAAAGATTTTCGTTATAGAACTTATGATTTCAGGAATAAATGGAATACCAGAGAATTGGCTATTCAAAATTTTGATTTTGAATTAGCAGAAAAAATATTATCATTTGGATTTATCGAAGATATACCAGGTAAAGCAGGATTTAGTCCAAATAAGGAGTTTTTTAATAAAACTAATGTTTATGCTATCCGCTATATAAATGAAGGAAAAGGATGGCAAATATTATTAATTGATCAAGGTCCGTATGGAGAAGACAAAGTTTATGAGTAATAAATTACTTAATAAAATGCAAAAGATTAAATCAACAATCCAGATGGTAATAACAGCCCTCACCCTGCCGGTCTGGTTTGTAGTGCTTGTAGTAATAATAGCCGGCGCATTTAGACGGCATAATATTACTGCGGGTTAAAACAACCTTCGCCCGCTGTTTACGTGTAGTATTAAACACCGCAAATGTCGCCTGCGCCGTCGTGGCTTTGTCCTTGCGCATAACCGCAGCTTACACAATATCGACCGTGTCCATGGTCGACATTGTGACAAATCAATAAGCTTATTTTTTTTCAAAAAATTCATTGCATTTAAAATTGATTTTTAGTAAGATTTTCATTACTGTCCGAAAGTTTGCCATAAATAAGCCTCTTTTTCCAAATTATT
>CAZHHK010000220.1:0-2363 GCA_964531405.1 uncultured Spirochaetales bacterium
AAAAAAACATATATAATATATATATATAGAATATTATTATTATTAAGGACGATATTATGAATTGTCAGGTTTGTAAAGGCAAATTAAATAACATTAATATCGAAAAAACAGAAATCATACAATGCAATAAGTGTGGAGGATTCTGGGTAAAAAAAGGCGATTTAAACAGGCTTATAAAACATCATTATGGAGATGTAGAATTTTCCAGTATCGATCATCACATGCATAATGATACCCATGGAATATTAAAATGCATTTTTTGTGAAGATCAGGCTATGATAAAATCAAATTTTATCGAATATTCTGATGTAATATTAGATTATTGCGAAAATTGCGGTGCATTCTGGATAGATAAAGGTGAATTGGATAAAATGCAGGCTTACATAGAGAAAATAGAAAACACAGATGCACAGCCTTCAATAACAGAGATTATTATGGATATAATTTATAGCCTGCCTAAATAAAAACCAATATCTTTTTTAGCATTTTATTACGGCTGCCAGTCAACAAATTTTTGATCGAGAATATCAGCCATAATCTTTTGATAAACACCGGATGCTTTCATTTTTTTTATCAAGTCAGTCAAAATTTTGTCTGTTTTTTCTCCGTTTTTATTCTTTTGTAAAACAATTTTTACCTTGAATTTTTTAAACTCCCATCGCTTAATTTTTGTTAAATTAAGTTGTTTTAAGGCACTGTCTCCTTCTACCATTGCACAAATATATCCATCGATCCTACCGGCATTAACTTTTTGCAAACCATTTGGTATTTCAACTTCATTTACATTATTAAAATATTCCCTGTGTGCCGGCATTGTTTCAATATTAAATTTAAAAGCATTTGAAGGATTGATTTCTTTATTGTCTTTGTTGGTGTATAAGCAGAATATTACATTAAATATAGTTTCAGTTGAAAGCATGAATGCAAGTTTTTCTTTTGGCGTATTCGGATTTTCCAGAATAGGCATATGAAAATCAGCTATATTTTCTACAACATTATTAATAGAACGTGCAAATGGATAGACACCAATAATTTCTATTTTACCTGCCTTATATTCTTTCTGCATTTCATTAATTAATTTTACGAGAATGCCTTTTTCTTTGTTTTCTACAAGCGGTGGAAGGTTTGGCAAAGATACTTTTAAATCCTGAGCCTTAACATTAAAATTAAAAAGAAATACAAATAGAATAAAAAATAAAAATGCCTTTTTCATGATTTTTTACCCCCTAAAATTCTAAGTGAAAAATTTAAATAACTTTTTACTTAGAAATAATTTTATCTCTATTTTTTAAGCTAATAGCTTATTTTTTTTTATATAATTATAAAAACAATATTTACCTTTTTACGGCTGCCAGTCATCAAATGGACGGTGTATCTTTGAGTATATCCTGTCTAAACGCCCGGATTTTTTTAATTCCTTTAAAGCATCCGAAAGTATTTTATCAATCAGATCACTTTTTGCGCCTTTTTGAATGATTATGACATCATCAAAAGCATCCCAAAATTCTCTATGTATTGTCTTTAATTTCAGCTCTCTAAGAACAAGATCCGACTCTTCCTGTGCCCATAGTATGGCATCTATACGCTGCCCATCGACTTTTTGAAAAGACTTAGGAAGATCATTTGAGGGAATAACCGGAAAAGCGAAATTATCCTCCAGTCCTGCTGGCACCTCAAATTTGTACGGGAAGTTTCCGCCTTTAGCAATTGCGTCGTCAATCATCTTTTTAGTAATTATTTTTCTTCCGTGAGAATAAATAACGAATCTGACTAATCCCATTTTTTCTGTGACAAATCTATAAGGAAGTTTTGATTCAGGTATAACCGGATTTCTTAAGCTCGGTATATGAAAATCGGCTTTTCCTGTTATTACATTGTTAACAGACCTTGCAAACGGGTATACCTCTATCTTTATTGTGCCATTGGTATACACTTCATCGATAGCTTTTACCAGATCAACAAATGCTCCTTTATCCGGTGAGTCGGCAAGCCCTGGCAATTGTGCAAGACTGGCAATCAAATCTTTTGAATCTTTGGAGCCATTAATAAAAAGTACAAAAAAAACAACAAAGAAAATCATTAGAATTCTTCTAATTTTCATAATCGTCCTCCTCGTATAATAGATAAATAAATCACTTTAAAAGTGATTAAATTAAATTTTAGGCAACTCTCTTTGAGTCCAGTATCGGCTTTATCTCCTTTGTCAAATGATTAATCGCGATTTCTTATTTTTTTAAATCTTTAATAAATTATAAAAATATAAATAACAAAAGCAATAAATTTTTGATAATATTAATTTTTTAGATTTAATTTATGTATGCTTTTAGATTATAACCGATTGTAATATTTATAGATTAAAACTT
>CAZHHK010000221.1:0-2230 GCA_964531405.1 uncultured Spirochaetales bacterium
TTTTAAAAAGCGATTCATTTAATATATTATTTTAATATATGGAGTATAAAATGTTCAAATTTTTTATCTGTCTTTTAACTATTTTTACTATTGCCTTTAACTTTTTTGGTGTTGCACCTCATCCGGATATTGTTGATAAATATAAAAAATCAAACAATACAAAACAATTATCATCTAGACTTAACGTTATGAAGACAAAAGGAATGGACAATGCCATAAAAGTTTTTCCTACGACAGGCACACATAAAGTTCTTGTAATACTTATAGCTTATAAAAACGTATCATTCAATGCTGTATCCAGTAAAACATTTTATAATAATCTATTTAATGGCGGCGGAAATACTACCCTGACAATGAAAAAATATTATCAGGATATGTCTAATAATCAGCTTAATCTGGAATTCACAATTGTCGGTCCGGTTACTGCAGCTAATAACTCTTCGTATTATGGTCAAAATGATCTTATGGGAAACGATTATTATCCTGCAACTTTAGTTGGCGAAGCAGTTGATTTAATTAATGCTTCTGTTAATTTTTCTCAATTTGATAATGATAAAGATGGTAAAGTCGATGGAATAGTCGTTATTCATACAGGTCCTGGTGAAGAAATTTCCGATAATGAAAACGATATATGGTCTCATAGATGGTCATTATCTTCTGCAAAATCGTATGGGGATGGTACTGGAGCAAGAAAGTATGATGGCGTTACAATTGATGATTATTGTATACAACCTGAATACCGCTACTCAGCAGGAGACTCTACAATCGGAGTTTTCTGTCATGAATTTGGCCATATACTTGGTTTGCCTGATTTATATGACACTCTTTACACTACCGATGGCGTAGGATTATGGAGTTTAATGGCGGCCGGCAGTTATGGAGGTCCCAACTACAATGGAGCATACCCTTCCCCTTTATTAGCTTGGGAAAAAAATAGATTAGGCTGGCTAAATGTAACTACACTTGCTAAAACCAGCATTAAATGCATTTCAACAAATTATCTTCAGTACGCATCGTCAGGTATACTGGGAATAATTTTATTGCTAAGTTTTATTTTAGTCCTAATCTTTGGCAAAAAGAAAAATATAAAAAGTATATTTTTGCCTGCATTCCTTATGATTTTTATTTTACCTGTATTTTTTATAAATTATTCTGGCTGTACAAGTCAAATAAATTCTACTGATTCAAGCGACAATAACAAAGATCCAGACCCTATTCAAGCAAATTTAAAAGTAAAATCATTGACCGTACCTTCTAGCGGCACACAGGGGACAGAGATAAGCATTAATCTTGAAATAGAAAATACCGGAAATACCGACGCAAAAGCATTTCAATCAAATATCTATTTGTCTACCGATAATAACATAAATTCTTCTGATATTCTTATAGGTTCTTTTACAAATGATACAGGACTTAAAGCAAAATCTTTTTTAACTGTTACGATTAATTATATACTACCAAATGTTTTAGGGATCTATTATATCGGCTGTATAATTGACACAGCAAATACTGTAGCAGAATCAAATGAAAATGATAATATCACAACTGGCACAGCTGCTAAATTAATTAACATAACAAAACCTTTAATTCACGCATCTATAACTAATATAGAGACAAGCCATCAAGCCTTGAAAATTTCAACAGGCTATACTTATTCTGGTGGTGAACAATATTATTTAATAGAAAATAAAGTAAAAATACCAGATACATGGACTGCATATCTCCCAGGTGACGGATTGCTAATTTGTTTAATTGATGATTATATGATAAATAGTACGTTTAGCATGAATTTGATTAATGCAATGTCTGTACATGGAGTAACTGTAATAGAAGCAGATCAAAATAATGGTCTATGGATATTAGGTGGTGATTATGGGTCAGCAACAGATACATTTTATAATGGCAATGTCTCAAATGTTGATTTGATGAGAAATAATTATCAATCAGGCTCTGGCACCGCAATAAATACAGCCTCAGGCTTACATTTATTAAACATAAGCTCTAAAGGAATAACCATGACTTTTGATTATTATAGAGATTGATTAGATTACAGATATTATTTAAAAAGCTGCCTGATTTTTTTAAGGCAGCTTTTTTTAATTAATTTATTTAGAGGGTCAGAGCTTCTATATTTTTTTTAAGAAATCAATTCGGTGATTCGGTGATTCATATAAAGGGTCAGAGCTAAAAAAAATCATAAAATTTTAAATATTTTTCTTCCCATTTGTAA
>CAZHHK010000222.1:0-2227 GCA_964531405.1 uncultured Spirochaetales bacterium
TTTAATAAATATATTTATTCACTTCCGCAGAATATAAAAACAGTTAAATAATCATTGCCCTAGCATCTTTTTTTAGATTCCATATAACACAAAATCAGATTATCAATTTTCTAAAAATCTCACAAGAATAAATATTAAAAAAATGATAAACTCCAATTTTTTCATATTTAAGCTTTCATTGAAAGACTCTTTGATCTTTTTCTCTCATGATCTTTCAATAAAGCCTTCCTTAATCTTATTGATTGAGGTGTAACTTCAACAAGTTCGTCATCATTGATATATGACAGACATTTTTCAAGAGTCATTTCAAGAGGCGGAGTAAGTATAATATTTTCATCAGATCCAGCCGCTCTAATATTGGTAAGCTTTTTTGTCTTACCAGGGTTTACAACCAGATCATTGTCCTTGGCATGTTCACCGATAATTTGACCTTCATAAACTTTTACTTGAGGACCAAAAAACAACTTACCCCTTTCCTGAAGATAAAAAAGCGCATAAGCTACTGTGGTACAGTCTTCCATAGATATTAAAACACCGTTTATTCTGTTTTTAATATCACCTGCATATTCACCGTATTCAAGATATACATAATTCATGACCCCCATACCACGAGTTATCGATAAAAACTCAGATTTAAATCCAAGAAGCCCTCGGGTTGGTATCTTGTAAACCAGTCGAGCAACACCATGTTCCTGATTCATTTCCAGAAGTTCGCCTTTACGCTGTGCAATCTTTTCTATTACATTACCGGTGTATTCTTCATCAACATCTATTGTCAATTCTTCATAAGGCTCATATTTCTTGCCGTTAATATACTGGTAAATAACTTCCGGTCTAGTAATTTGAAATTCGTAGCCTTCTCTTCGCATTTTTTCTATCAATATAGATAAGTGCAGCTCTCCCCTTCCCGAAACCTTATAGCCCGTTGCTTCCTGAAGCTCTTCAACTTTTAGTGCTACATCGGATAAAGTCTCACGCATCAATCTGTCTCTTAAGTGCCTTGACGTAACAAATTTGCCTTCTTTCCCGGCAAATGGAGAATCATTAACGATAAAGTTCATACTAACAGTCGGAGGATCGACTTTAATAGCAGGAAGCGGTATAGGATTTTGAGGATCGGCGAGTGTCTCTCCGATTGTCAGATCATCCATGCCTGCTACTGCTACAATTTCACCGACTCCAGCTATATCTGTATCAACCATCGCTGTCCCTTCAAATCTGTAAATCTTGGTGATTCTGGCAGGTGCAACAACTTCATTCTCCTTACAGACAACGACTTCCTTGTTGATGTTAAGCTGTCCCGAGGTAATCTTGCCTATGCCAAGCCTTCCTAAAAATGGAGAATAACTAATCGAGCTAATAAGCATCTGTAAAGAAGCTTTCTCATTGCCTTTAGGACAAGGAATAAACTCTATTATCTTGTCAAAAAGTGCGATCATGTTATTTGATTTTACGTCCGGATCAACTGTTGCGTAACCGTTTCTGCCTGATGCATAGACTATCGGGAAATCCAGAAGGTGGTCAGGAGCATTTAGTTTTATGAATAGTTCAAAAATTTTTTCATGAGTCCAACTGCATCTTGCCGCTGGTTTATCTATTTTATTTATTACTACAAGTATCGGCAGGTTTAAAGCCAGAGCTTTTTTTAAAACATAGTAAGTTTGAGGCATGGGACCTTCGGCAGCATCAACCAATAAAAGAGCGCCGTCAACCATATTGAGTATTCTCTCAACCTGCCCACCAAAATCGGCATGACCAGGGGTATCAACGATATTTACAAAATAATCTTTATATCTGAATGAGCCGTTTTTTGAAGTTATGGTAATCCCTCTTTCACGTTCAAGATCCATAGAGTCCATTACCCTTTCGCTGATATTCTGATTTTCCCTGAACATACCGCTTTGTTTAAAAAGCTCATCTACTAAAGTGGTTTTGCCATGATCAACATGAGCTATTATAGCTATGTTTCTGATTTTTTCACGATCCATCTATTTTCCTGTTTTGTTAAAAATTTAAAGATTCTGATGCATTAATAACTTGAAATTATTAAAAATTGACAAGATTTGTATTATTAATTATCAAATAAATTTCTAGAATTATGTTATACTATATTTTTCTTAAAAATTCAATATTAAAACTATTTTCAAATCAATGATTTTATTATATTTAATCATAAATCACTACTGTCCGAAAGTTTTTGAAATAAAAGAATTTACAACTCCTCGAT
>CAZHHK010000223.1:0-2201 GCA_964531405.1 uncultured Spirochaetales bacterium
GGAATAAAACCAGCAGCCAGAAAGTTTAGTACTACTATAAAAACAGTAAAAAAATGGATTAATGAATTTAAAAAAACAGGGAAAGTCGGTTTACGTGATAAATCAAGGAAACCTAAAAGCAGTCCAAATGAAATGTTACCATATTGGAAGTTTAAAATATTAGAAGAATGTAAACGATTGAAAGATAATAATAAAAGAATCAGGGCAAAGAGAATAAAAGAAAAATTGGCGGTTCCTTATTCATTACCAACGATTTTAAAATTTATTAAAAATAACGGGTATTTAAAAAGTAAAAACACCAAAAAGAAAAGAATAAAATATCTACGTGAAATAAAACAAAGATATAAAGCATTTGAAAAAATACAGGTAGATATTAAAGAATTAAGTGATATACCGGAGTTTTTTGGTCATTTAATCGATTTTAAACTTCCAAAATATCAATTTACAGCCCGATGTATCAAAACAGCGGGAATGTTTATTTCATATGGGTATGAAAGAGTTGTTCAAATGCAACAATATTTATTATTAAATTATTAAAGCATTTTAAAAAGTATGGATTAAAATTAGAGGGTAATAGGATTCAAACAGATAATGGAACTGAGTTTACAACGCCATGGAATAGTTTAAAGAAGAGTGGGTTTACAAAAGTTGTAGAAATACATAATAAAATGATTCACAGACTGCTCCCTCCTGGAGCATCAACATATAACAGTGATGTAGAAACTGCACACAGGTTAATTGAAGAAGATTTTTATTCATATGAGATAATTAATTCTTATGATGATTTTTTTAATAAAGCGTGGAAATATTTTAAATATTTTAATTATAAAAGGCATAATACATATAAAGGCGCAAGTCCAATTAAAATAATGAAAAAAAGTAATCAATATCTTGATTATAGAATATCGAATTTTAAACCAATAGTTTTGGATAATTATTCTGATTTATATCAAAAATATTTTTAAAAAAATAAAGCTTAATGCTATTATTAGGGGGGGGTACCATGTCTATTAATTTATCAAACATTTATAAAATATTCCTTGATTGTTACTTTAAATTTAGTATATTATTTTTTATATAGCTTTTAATTAATTTTAAGTTGAATATGAAGTATTTGTAAATATCTAATATTTCAATAGCTTCATTATGATTTTGCAAAATTGATCTAAAAAGTTTTTTATTTACAAAGAGGAAAATATGACTGTTGAAATATTGAATGATAAAAGTTTAAAAATAAATGATGCCATTTTGAATTATCCTATTTCGTTAAATGATATAACAAAAAGCCTTGGAGAAAATTTCAGAAAAACGGTATTAAATGAAGTTAATAATATTTACACTTTTGATGAATTGGGTATTTATATACATGCTAATAACGAAGAATATGTTGAGCAAATAACAATGGATTTTCAGGATGGCGAGTTTAATTATTTTCCTAAAAGAGGATATCAAGGAGGCATATTAATATTTAACAAAGAAGTATTAGATTATGATACGATTAATAACATTACAGAATTTATCGATATTGATAGAAATGAAGAAAAAAATGAAGGTAGAGTAAATTATTATTTAGGTGTTACCTGTATCACTTTGATATATAATACCGAAACCGAAGATAAAGAAATTGAAAGTATCAGTATCTGGTTTAACGAGTAGGTTTTTATAAAATATCCGGTATAATAAAAAACTTCAATAAAAATTTATTTTTCTCTATTTCTTTTTCAAGGCAGGCTATGCTACCCTGCTTGAATAAAACCACATCGGAATCTTTACTTTTTGTAAGAAGCATGTTTGCAAGATTGTTCATAAAAGGAAGATGTCCAACAAAAACAATATCCTGTTTTTCCATGCTTATCATATCGCAAATTATTTCAGGATCATCATCAGGATTTAATCCCTTTATTTCCTTAACTCCCTGTTCTGACTTAATTGCTTCTGAGAGAATTAAAGCTGTTTCTTTTGCTCTTAATTTTTGAGAATGATAAATTAGAGACACACTTATATTTTTATTTTTCAAAAATGAAACAAGTTTCTTCAAATCATTTCTGCCTTCATCTGATAGTGGTCTTTGAGGATCTTCGACTTCGGATTTTGCTTTTGCATGCTGGACTAAGTAGACTTTCATGATTGCCTCCTAATATTCAATAAGCTTCTGTCAAATATTAAACCATTTGACAAATTTGTATCAATTATATATTTAT
>CAZHHK010000224.1:0-2146 GCA_964531405.1 uncultured Spirochaetales bacterium
CAATTATTTTACTTTTTTTTATTTTTTTTACTTTACTTAATTACCATATTCTTTTCCATATGTTTTATGTTTTTTTTATAGAATACTTCACTGTCTTTTGACGCATCGTTTTGTTTTGATACTTTTTTATCGCTTAATATTTCGCCATCGCGCATAGTGATTATCCTTTTGGCATAACCTGCTATATCGGGTTCATGGGTTACAAGGATTATCGTTATACCCTGCCTGTTTAATTCCTGGAATATAGAGATTATATCCAGAGATGTCATCGTATCAAGATTACCGGTAGGCTCATCCGCAAGTATAACGGAAGGATTATTGACAAGCGCTCTTGCTATAGCTACCCTCTGCTGTTGTCCACCGGATAATTTATTTGGAAAATGATTTATTCTATCTTTTAGTCCGACCTTTACTAAAGCTTCAGTTGCTTTCTTTTTTAAATCTATTTTTTTGTTTGATCTATTGTACAACATAGGCAGCTCAACATTTTCCAGGGCTGTTGTTCTTGTAAGAAGATTAAAACCTTGAAAAACAAAACCGATTTTATTGTTTCTTATATCTGCATAATCATTTTTACTTAGTGATACAATATTTTTATCTTCAAAAAAATAATCTCCTTCCGTCGGTGAGTCAAGACAACCAAGCAGATTCATAAGAGTTGATTTTCCTGATCCTGAAGTACCCATTATGGCAACAAATTCTCCTTTTTTAATTGTAAGGTTTATCCCTCTTAGTGCATGGACTTCATAATCTCCCAGTTTATAAATTTTTTTAATTTTTTTTAGCTCTATTATTGTTTTCATAAGACACTCTTTAAAAAATTCTTCTCATTCTAAAATCTGCATTAGATTTATTTTTTGTTTTATCGTTTGAATTGTTTGCATATCCTGCAATAAATTTCATCTCAGGTTTGATTTTATCACTGATAATTTCAGTCTTCTGACCATCGGTTATACCTGTTTCAACCCTTATGAAATTTAAATTATTGTTGTCATCAAGATACCACAACTCTGCCATTTTTTTTCTGTTTGGACTGTTTTTATTATCAGCTTTATTTTTATTCCTGTTTATTTCAGAATTATTCCATTTTTTGCCAGATTGATTTGAGTTTATAGAAAACTTTGGTGCATTTTTTGATATTTTTTTCATCATGGCATCGGAAGGCTTATATTTTAAAGCGGTATTGGGGATTAGCATTGCATCCTTTCTTTCATCAATTATAAAATCCAAAGTTGCAGTCATTCCAGGAAGAAGCATGTTGTTTTTGTTTTTTGCATATACTATAACAGTATAGTTGACTACATTTGACGAAACAGTTGGTTTTAGATGAATTTCATTTACAGTGCCAGTAAAATTTTCATCTGGATATGCTTCAACCGTAAAGTTGACTTTCTGTTTCAGTTTGATGTTCCCGATATCGCTTTCACTGACTAAAGCTTCTATCTGTATATTTGAAAGATCTTCTGCTATGGAGAACAAAGTCGGAGCAGAAAGACTCGCCGCGACTGTCTGTCCCTCCTCGATATTTCTTTCAATTACCAGCCCATCTATCGGCGAACGTATGATTGCATAATTAAGGTTTGCTCTTGCTTTTTTAAGGTTTGCTTCGGCAGCGAGTTTTGCAGCATAAGCTGCATCTTTGTTTACCCTTGAGGTTTCAAGATCAAAATCCGAAAGTAGTTTATTTTCATTTAACACCATGTTGTTTTCAAAATCCTTTTTTGCAAGATCATACTGTGAGGTGGCTTTTAATAGATCAGCCTCAGCGGATTGTACCGCTATATCGAGAAGGCTGGTATCAAGCATTGCAAGTATTTGGTTTTTCCTAACATGATCATTAAAATCAGCATAAATTTTTGAAATTGTCCCGGATACCTGTGTACCCACTTCAACAGTTTTTTGAGCATTTATCGTGCCTGTGCTCGAAACGATTATTGATATATCTCCTTTTTCTATCTGTACAAACAGTAATTCATTCTTATCGTTTTTTTCTTTTGTAGTAAATCCGATTATGGTAAAAATCACCGCTATGACTAATAATGTCAGGATTGATATTGTAATAATTCGTTTTTTCATTTTATCCTCCTCCTGTAATAGATGCTTCTGTCAAATATTAAACCATTTGACAAATTTGTATCAATTATAT
>CAZHHK010000225.1:0-2060 GCA_964531405.1 uncultured Spirochaetales bacterium
TATTATCGGTATATCTAACGCAAGGGGTGGTTTCCTAAATGGGGTTAGGCACCAGATAATGTATGGGTTTATTCCTGAATGTATGGAAGATAAGTGGTTCATGTATTTCGAGGATAATGTTCTCTATTGCCATAGAAGTTGGACTGGACAGTTTGTGTATAAAATCTGCTTTTACGTTGAAAAAGAATCAGTAAAGATTTCCGAAATAAAGTTTAATTCTGGAGTTTATAAAAAGGATATACAGATATTACCTGATTTCGAGTTAAATATGGCGTTGTTCCTTATTGAGAGAATATTATTAAACAGAGATATTGAATTGCCTCTCAATCCATGTATTAAGCTTAAAACTGGTATGGATTACTGTATATATAGGCATGGAGTGGTAGGTAATTCAAATTCAAATGATGAAAAAAACACAAAAAACGGCGCCTAACGAGTCTGCAGGAAAATCCATTTATCAAATATATTATCTTTATTTTAAAAATATCTGTAAATATATTTTTGGTCATATTTTTAGTTTTATTCTGTTTATAAAACTGGATAGTATGCTTCGGTGCTGCTCGAGTATTCGCTTCACCCAAATCGCCTTGCTGGATTATATTAAAATAAATTTGTTGATTTCAATAAATAGATTTTTATAATATTTGTAGGTTAAAATAAATACGGCGACTTCGCCGACTCGCACCATTATGTCAAGTTCCCGGCGCCTAGAATATAGAAATTATAAATAATGCATTTACAAAATAAATAAAAATATTATAATAAAAATATGAAAAAACAAAAAATTTATGTGGACACTTCAGTAATTGGTGGCTGTTTTGATGATGAATTTAAAAAATGGTCAAATGGTTTATTTGAAGATTTTAAAAATAAAGTGTTTATTCCTGTTGTTTCAGAAGTAACTGCTGCTGAAATTTTAGATTCACCACGAAAAGTTCAAAAAAAATATAATGAGTTGCTAAAATATAATTCTGAAATATTAAAAATTACAGCTGAGGTAATTAATTTGGCAGCCGAATATCAGAAAAGGAAAATATTAACTCCAAAATATTTTGATGATGGATTACATATTGCTTTAGCAATAATAGCAGAAGTAGATATATTAGTAAGTTGGAATTTTAGACATATTGTTCATTTTGATAAAATTCGAATGTTTAACTCAATACATCTTGAATTTGGTTATAAATCAATAGAAATTTATTCACCAAGGGAGGTTTCAACCTATGAAGATTAAAACTCTAAATATGATTAGGAAGATTAGGGAAAATCATTATAATATTTTAAAAAACAAATCAAAGGAAGACATAATAAAATTTTTCCATGAAAAGTCAAAACAGTTAGAAATAAAAAACAAAGGAAAAGTTCGCTCTGGGAACTTGACATAACGGGAAATAAATTATGGAAAATAAAATATCAGAATTTGATTTAATGGTTTATAAAAAAATTCGCAATAATGTAAATGCTTTTTTAAAGACACAAGCAGGCATTTATGATTCAGATTTAGTAAAACTACTTGATATTGCACCTCAAGTTCATGCAGGTGCAAAACAGTTTTTTAAAAAATCACAAATTTTTACAGCAGATATTGATGAAAAATCAGGCGCTGATTATATAATAGACATTTGCAAAAACAACGAGCATGATATTCCTTCATCAACGTTTGACATTATAGTTTGCACTGAGGTATTAGAGCTCACTTTAAATCCATTTTTTGCAATAGAAGAAATATACCGATTATTAAAAACTGGTGGAATATTGCTAATGACAACGCCATTTGATTTTCGTATTCATGGTCCTTTGCCGGATTGCTGGAGATTCACCGAACATGGGATTAGAGCATTATTGAATAAGTTTCAAATACTTGAAATAAATCCATTAAATAATGATGACAGATTTTTAATGCCTTATCATTACACAACAGTTGCAAAAAAATAAATAAACAAAACAAGACATGTTTTTTATGAAATATTAAGTATAATATAAAGTTATTTGCTTATATATTTATTTTCATTACTGTCCGAAAGTTTGCCATAAATAAGCCTCTTTTTCCAAATTATTTT
>CAZHHK010000226.1:0-2033 GCA_964531405.1 uncultured Spirochaetales bacterium
TAATGGCGTTAAAAGAAGGTAGATTAAGTAATTATATAGCAAGCAATTATGATTACAGCGAAGATTACTGGAAATTATTGAAGAATGGAAATATTGTATGGGATGGATCAAAAGATTTAAATGATGAGTTGGGAAGAATCCTGATTAAAGATACAACAGGTACTTTTGAAGGTTCATTGGCGAAATATACAGGAATGACAATATCACAAGCTAAAGAATATATGAAAAATGAATTGTATATGAAATGGGATGCTAATAAAGGATGGGTATCTAGTCCAAAGAAATATGTTGAAACTGCTGTGACAATAAATATACAGGTAAGATATGAAATACAGCAATATGTAGATGATGTATTTAGCAAGTATAATGGAAACATGATTGATGCTTACAAAGCAGCACTAACAGATTTGGAGACTGAAAAGCGATTTATGAATTCAAACAATAGCAATTCAGCGAATAATCTGGAGAGATTAAGACTAAAAGAAGAAATGATAGCAGGATTAAAAGATTTTGCTGTTGTATGGAATAAGGCAATGCATGGGGAGTTTGACGAAAGAGGTAATAAAATAAAGGATGGGTATTTAGATTATGCAAAAATGAAAGAGTACTCAAAGGATAAATACCAGAAAGCATATAACGAAATAGTTAAAGACATCGCAAATGGAAATCTAACAGACAGCAATAAGTTATATGATTATTTTGGTCCAACTAAGGATGCAGATGGTAATATAGTTGATACTAAATTATTTAATCCAATAAATGGAATTCAGTATTGGAAAGTAAAATCTCATTATGATGATGGAACGCTACATGGTTGGGGTGGTGGTCTTTCAATTGATTTAGGATCAAATGGTCAACATTTACCAATTACTACAATATTAAATGAAGTTTTACTACCCGATTCATTAAAATGGTATAGTAATAGTTATCAAGTATATAATTCAAGTAGCGATCTTGCTGGATATGGATACTATTTATCAACATACACTAATAATTCAATTAATATTTATGGACATACGACACATAATTCAGATCAGGCAATAATTTTAAAAAACCTGTTGAATCAACTCGAAGCTACTCAGTTATTTAGAATAATAATGCCTCCAGGTTATAATTTTGGTACTACAGATGCTTCAGGTTATTCATTTGGTATTCATTTACATTATGAAATAAAACCAAGATTATTTGATTATTTCTAATTAAAATAAAAAGGAAAAAACAATGAGAGTAAAAACATATGTATTATTTATATTTTTTTTAATATCAATTTTTTTGTCATGCGATAAAAACAAAATTGATAAAAGTAAATTAACACCTGAACAAAAAGAATTAGTAGAAAAAAATGAGAATAAAACAATGAAAGAAATAATTGATAATTTGCCTGAAGAAGGTGTTTGGATATCTACACGTAGTAAGAATAAAAAATATTATTTAGGAGATTTTATATTTTATAGTAGAAATAATATAAAAGAATTTTTTGAAAGTTCCGGTGTTATGATTAAAATTGAAAAAGTAACATTTGATGATAAAATTATGCATGTAATTTTTTCTGCTACTTATAGATTCGGTAAAAATGAAAAAACCGGAGAAATGAGTGAAGAAAATATTAAAGTTACAATTAAATACTATAGCTATAATCTTTCAAAAGAGCAACTGTTAAAAATATTATCAAGGTATAAAAAAGGTGAGTCGCCTCAAGGTGGTGTTATAGCAAAAGAGATTAAAGATTATAAACCAGAGGATGCCAACACCCAATGAAAAACCTAATCAAACGCTTAATCGAGTTTTTAACATTGTGTAATGTGCAAAAAGTCGGAGATAAAAAATATATCCCCCTTTTAAAAAAATGTTATAGAACTACATTTTTTTTGATAAAATTTGTTTGTGTAGTGCTGTAGTAATAATAGCCGGCGCATTTAGACGGCATAATATTGTTGCGAGTTAAAACCTCGCCCGCTGTTTTTGCGTGGAGTTTTTCAAACACCGCAAATGTCGCCTGTGCGGTCCATCGCTCCGGCTTTAGCATAACCGCA
>CAZHHK010000227.1:0-2022 GCA_964531405.1 uncultured Spirochaetales bacterium
AAAATATTTTTATCATTTTTATTTTCTTTAGGACACAATATTTATTATACCACCCTAAACAAGAAGGGTCAAAATTTTAAAACCATTTTATATAGGTAAATTTGAAATTTCATTCGATGAATATGATCAATTTTGTATAGAAACTAAAAGGGAATTGTCGGCAGATTGCGGATGGGGCAGAGGGAAAATGCCTGTAATTAATACTAAATTCAATGATAACGCAGAGTTTTGCAATTGGTTGAGCAGGAAAGAAGGTTTAAAAGAATGTTATATGAAAACTTTGGATAACAATAGAATAATCTGGATATGTGATTTTGATGCCAATGGCTATCGATTGCCTACAGAAGCAGAATGGGAATTCGCTGCAAAAGGTGGCAATAAGAGCAAAAAATTTAAATACTGCGGCAGTAATGAAATTACTAAAGTTGCATGGTATAATGATAATTCCGGCGATAAGCCTCATGAAATTGGAACTCTGTCCCCCAATGAGCTTGGTATTTTTGATATGAGCGGCAATGTTTATGAGAGATGTTGGATTGAAGGTTCAACTGGCAATATTAATAACGGTGATAAAATTGTCCGTGGCGGAAGTTTTAACAGCGGACAACTATCATGCCAGGTTTCATACAAACTCCATGTAAACAGCGGTTTCTTTGCTAATAATATCGGTTTAAGGCTGGCAAGGAATGCAGAATAATGATATTAATATTATTTATGATAACTAAAAAAATAATCGGGATTAATAAAATCAATGATATCGATTTGGTGTCAAAATCTTTAAAGGGCGATAAAGATTCTCTGGAAAAACTTATCATCCACTATAAAGACTGGATATACAATATAGCGATAAGGATGGTTATAAATCCTCAAGATGCTGAAGATGTAACACAGGAGATATTGATTAAAATAGTAACTCATTTAAACAAATATGATAGTAAGAAAGCAGCTTTTAAAACATGGCTTTACCGTATTGCTGTAAATCATATGATAAACATGAAGAAATCAAAAATTGAGACTTATGATATTAATTTTGATAATTATTATGAAAGAATGGATTTTATTGAAGACAGGGAGCCTGTTGATTCTCCTGAGATTAAGGCAACGATACAGGATACGATGATAAACTGTATAATGGCAACACTTGTCTGCCTTGATAGAGTACAACGGATGGTGATAATACTTGGAGTGATTTTCAATGTTAATTCTAGACTTGGATCACAAATCATGGGGATCACTGATGCCAATTTCAGGAAGATTCTTTCAAGATCAAGAAAAAAACTTAAAAATTTCATGGGAACGACATGTTCACTTGTCAATAAAAAGGCGAAGTGCAGATGCAAGATGAAGATTATGGAGTTAATAAAACATGGCTACAGGAATCCTGACAGACTGATATATAGTGGATTAAAATATGACAAGCTGGTAAGAGATATTGTTGATGATAAGGTGACACGTTTTATGAATGACTATTTTTATAAATTCAACAGACTTTTTAAATCTCAGCCTTTCTGGGATGCTCCGACTATGCAGGATTGGCTTAATAAGGTTTTAAAAACAGAAGATTTTAAGGAAATATTTCATTTAAATTAAGAATTTGGGAGGCTAGTGTCACCCAAATTTATGATATTTTTTATTGAAAATCAAAAAAAATATTACATTATCCTTTAAAAAATAAAAAACGGCAATCAATAAATGTCAAGATAGCCGTTAAGGGTGCAATTTTTTATTTTTGGTAAAAAAGGCAAGCAGCGCTTTTGATTTTATGATAAAATTTAATTTAAAAAAAAGGTTATACTATAGGAAGTGGAGTTATAGAAAGAGTTTGTAAACATTTAGTACAGATAAAAATGAAAAGAAGCGTAATGAAGTGGTCTATCAAAGGTGCTCATGATGTTTTGCAGTTAAGATGTCTCTATCTAAGCAATAGATGGAATGAGGTGGAAAATGTCATCGAAAGCGCTGCTTTAAATGGTGGTATAATAAATATTGTGTCCTAAAGAAAATAAAAATGATAAAAATATT
>CAZHHK010000228.1:0-2012 GCA_964531405.1 uncultured Spirochaetales bacterium
AAATTATACATTAATAAATCATATTATTCAACTATTTTGGGACGCACTCTTAATATTTTTTTCGTATAAATAAGTAGAAAAAGAAAAAAAATGATAAAATAAAAAGTATTAGTAATAATAACACAAATACTCTTAAAGACAAATTGTTATAAAATCTATAAATAATAATAACTATACTTGAAGAAATAACATAAGATATAAAGATATTTAAGAAAAAAAATATTATACTTTTAAACTTTACGTCAATATAATAACTATTTTCCCTTATCATTTTTTGATCGTTTTCTCCTTGCAACAAAAAATTTTCAAGTTGATTTTTATTGGTTATATTTTCCAAATCGAATCTATATTTATTGTTTATCACTAAGTTATTATATTCAAGATAATATATAACGGGAAATTTTAATGTTATATCATTTAATAAAAATCTACCCAAATTTATACCATTATCATTAATAGATATATATCTAAATGTGAAAAAAACAATTCCAATAATATAAGTAAAATTCATAACTAAAAGAAAAATTATAAAGTATATTTTAATAGGATTTTCCTCTAAATAAAACAGTAAATATAGTAAAGCTAATAAAAACAATGGGACAAAAACGAAAGTAACAAGAATGAATTTTAATGAATACTTAATTTTAATATGATTCTTGATTATTTTTTTATCCATAATTTTTTAACTTTTATCAATAAATTTTAATAAATATCAAACTCCTTTAAACGGCATGCAACGGCTTATGAGTATATGACATAAAAGTGCGATTTTTATTATTAACTCACGAATCATAATAACAAAAACTATTTATATAAATCAATAACTAATTTTAATTTAAACCAAGCTAGCACTTTTATGTGTGCGTCGCGAATCGCGCACCTTTTTGCTAAATCCAGCTTGCTGATAAAATTAATAAGTTTAACTATACACAAAAAGGTGAGCGACTAGCAGCACCGAGGAGCGCAGGCGACGAAGCTATGCACCTGGTGTTATACGACATTTTTATCTGGGTCATACATATTTGAGCAAAAGAATAAAAAATGCCTCAATTATTTCTAGAGAAATATGAATGATATAGCTATTTAATCATGAGAAACTCTTGCTTGAAATCTGTATTAAAGATCAGTAAACCAACTATCTTGTCATTCTGTCTTTTTATTTCACCCAATATCGAGAATTTATTTGAGCACTCTTTTATTTTATTATATATCCTATTCTTGTTATCATCACATAATGAATAATATCTTTTTTCAAGAGTAGCGATTTGCCTATTTAATTTCTTATTATTAAGAAAGTATTGATGAAATGACTCAATATCTTTATTAATATTATTAATTTCATTCAGCACTATGGTAAAAACATTTTCAATAATTTTTGAAGTTTCCTGACAATTATAATAGCTAAAACCTTCTATAACTTTACGTATTGCATTTATTTCATCACTTGATTCAGATGATGAAAATAGTAAATCTTCAAAGGGAGCTAGTATACCATTAGATGAAACATTCCCTTGGAATAGAACTAAATACTCATATAATACTTCTTCAGTACTGAATGGACCATTTATAGGTTCGCTTTTTGACAGTATAATATTCTGTATTGCTATTAAGGCATCATAAATATTTTCATGTTCATGTAAAATCAAATCTGCATAGTTAATAGAACAGTAATTCCTACTATGTATTTTAATGTGATAAAAAAGATGAGATATTTTGTCAGATAAAAGTTTAATTATGAAATAAATGTTGTATAACGGTACTAGCGTATGCGCAGTATTTTGTCGCTTAGAAAAACAAACAAACGAAAACATTTGCACAAACATATTATCAAAAACTATCGAAAAACAACAATACTCGACAAAATATTGCGTATACGCTAAGTTATCGGCTTTGGTAAATTATCTATTTTAATTTAGAAATAAATAAATCCCAATCTTTACATAATATAATTTTATAATTTTTATCATTACTGTCCGAAAGTTTGCCATAAATAAGCCTCTTTTTCCAAATTA
>CAZHHK010000229.1:0-1994 GCA_964531405.1 uncultured Spirochaetales bacterium
CCATCGCACAACAGCGGCTATACGCCATTAAAACGGCGCATAGCCGCGGGACGTTATATAAAATTGGGGCGAGATTACCATGATTCCTAAGAACATAAACCAAGAACACATCATTAAAGCAATAGAAGAAATTGAAAAAGGTGGAACTCCTAAAGGTAGGAGTTCAAAGAAGTTCCTTCTGGAATATAATAATAAATATTATTCTCCAAAGTATGTCATATCCTTAGCCAATAAGTATGCCAATGGCAAAGAGTTAGATCCGTCAGAATTTAGTGGGGGCAATGAGACAAATAATTTTTTAAGGTATTTGGGCTTCAATGTAGTGGGAATCCGATCTTCAGAGAGACCCGCTACTCAACCATTAATAAGAGATAACAAAATATACCACCGAAAAATAGCTCATGATGAACGATGCCCAAGATGTAAAGAAACAATCAAGGCAATGTTAGAAAAAATTTATGGAAAAGTTGAACAGAATTATAAGTTTAAGATAGGAACAAAACCAGAGGATTTTAAAAATACACCTTACTACGCAAAACTAAAAGAGATTTACGAGTCTCTCCAAAATCATAGAGGTTTCAAAGAATTTATTAAATCAAAAACGCTTCCAAATTGTGATTTTTTCATTCATAATCCAGGCTTTATTGTAGAATTTGATGAGTCACAACATTTTACAGAACCAAGAAGAATCGCCTTAGAAAATTATCCTGAGAAACTCGAATTGGGATTTGATAGGGGAAGGTGGATCGAACTATGTAAGAGAATCAAAGCTAAAGATAATAACCCTCCTTACAGAGATGAGCAACGTGCTTGGTATGATACTTTAAGGGATTTTTTACCGATAATAAAAGGTTTAAACCCAACAATTAGGTTATTCGCCAAAGATTTTGTATGGTGCAATTTGGACCCAAGCAACTCATCCGATGTCAAAAAATTTGAGAATATTTTAAAAGAGGCTTCCGAAAGTTGGGAAATTGAAGTAAGGGAGGAGCAAAATCCATCCATAGCAAGAGTAATAATCGCAGGTGAATGGGAAGGAGATCAGATAGAAGCCAAACAACTTCTTGAAGATATTTGTGAGAAGTGGCCTAGAGGCAGGAAAGTCAAGTTTCTCATAACATGCGGTGGGTTTATTCAGTTTGATTGGCCAGAATCAATATCTAGGAAAGACATCGGTGATAATATCAACCCCATTAAAAATTCTGTAGATACTCTGGTAAAAGAATCCGAAAAATGCGCTAAATCTCTCCTAAGTGATAAGTTGGTTAAAAAATTAAGAGAGTATACCGATTACATAACATTAGGTATAGATTCGCACAAGGAGAAAGTATCAACGACACAGAATTATATTGGTCAACTGCATATTGAGTTAGTATTTTTGCAGGATTTGAGAAAAGGCAATATATATTGGACAGGAAAGTCCTATCCAACATCAGCACAACAAAATGGTTTAGTAAGGATTGCCAACTTAGAAACACATTTTTTTGACCTAGACATTGGAAAAATAATGATATTGGGTTGCCATGATCTAAGTATTTTCAATCCAAGATCTCAAAATGCGAAGGGATGGCGTAGAAAGGTCAATGATAGCTTCAAAGAATTAGCCAAAAAAGAGGAACCAATATATGTGCTGCATCACCCTCATACAACTGTAAAAAGACGAACATGGCTTAACGCTAGGAGTTGTTTAAGAAGTACACTTCCTTCGGTAAAGCATTATGCAGGTTCTGGAAGATACTATGAATCTGACCGTAAACGATCAGAATGGGATAAGTTAGATGATGTTCTCAAAGATACAAAATACACTAATACGATTGATTTTATCATTTGTAGAAAGTAAAAGGTAATATAAATGACGCCCCAACTTCATATAACAGCGGATAAAAGGAAAATCAAAGATTTCCCCAAATTGCCTTCGGCAACTTCTTTTATCCGCAGTCGTTGCACGAAATAGGCGAAAGAAAAGATTTTAAAATATTTTTCTGAGAGTTAAA
>CAZHHK010000230.1:0-1960 GCA_964531405.1 uncultured Spirochaetales bacterium
AATTATCGAGGAGTTGAAAATTCTTTTATTTCAAAAACTTTCGGACAGTAGTGTATAAATTTAGTTTATAGTTTTTTTAATTTTTATATGATAAATTTAATTTATGATTTAAAAAATTATTCTATTAAAATATAGAGATATGTTATAATCATAGCAAAAAGAGGAAAATAACTATGGATTTGGATCATATTAAAAAATTATTTAATTCATCGGCTTCACAATATGATTTGCTAACCAATATATTTTCAGTAGCCAAATTTAACAATGATAGAGCCATGGAAATAATTAAAAACGAGATTTCTCTCAACGGATTAAAAGTTTTGGATATAGGCTGTGGTACGGGTATTTGGAGCTCTTATTTTATAGAAAGCGGAGCATCGGTTCACGGAATAGATTTTTCAGAGATGATGATAAAGAAAGCCGTAAAAAAATATAATGACAAAATGACTTTTGAAGTTCTTTCCATGTTTAATATAAATAAATTCAATGAAAATTTCTTTGATGTTGTAACTGCTTCTTATGTAATTCATGAATATAATACTGAAGCGAGGATTGATCTTTTGAAAAAAATTAAAAGAATTACAAAGAAATGGTTTATAGTTCATGACTATGGTGGGAATATACCGTTTATGCCAAGATTAATTGAGTCAATTGAAAAAAGCAATTATATTGATTTTATAGCTAATTTTGAAAAAGAATTAATACAGATTTTTTTAAATTGCAAGAGATTTAATTTGAAAAAAGGCGGGACATTATATATAAGCAGTAAATGAAGAGGATAAATTTTATTAAGCGAATTTTTCTTTGATCCTTAATATGATTTCTTCTACATTTTTTGTTAATGGTATGGGAGTGCGTAAAACTCCGATATTTTTTCCGCTTTCTACACATTTTGGAATATCTTCTTCGCTTTTGATAATTAGATAATTTGCACCGGTTTCCTTTACTTCATTGATAACAGACTGTGCTGACCTGTCAATTTCGCTTGAACATATAATCCATATTTCGTCCAACTTTTCGGCTTTTACCTTTTCTTCGATTTCTTCGAGTAATCCCTGTTTGCTCCATAAGCATCTTGTAGTTATATAACTGTCAAGATAATTATCCGGGTGAGGATAGTTTTCATTTATAAATTTTATCAGTTTTAATGCATCTTTTACTCTGAATGCAGGATATACAAGTAGATAAATTGGTTTTGTGATTTTATACTGCGTTATAATTTTTTCAAAATTATATTCTTGTACTATTATGGCATCATCGGGTAATTTGGATTTATAACATTCGTGAATTATATGTCCATCATCGATCATAAAAATTAATTGATGTGTTTTAGGATTTAAATTTAATAATTTATTTCGTAATTCTCTCATTGATAAGCAAGGGCGTTCAATGATTGGAATACCTTTATTATATGCAATTTCAAGCTCTGCAAGATTTGCATCATAACCTGTAGTATAAATTCCAGCGCCTTCAGGCAGATCATAAATAGTTTCAACTATGTTGAAATTTCTTTCTGTTGCCCATTTTGGTTTTAAGCCTCTTCCGCCACCTGAAACCCAATTTAATATGGCATAAAATTTAACTTTTTTACCATTATATTCTATAGGATCTCGTAAGTACTTTGGGTATGACTCGATGATTTCATTTAATAGCCATCTGCACATTGGTTCACTTTTAAAAAAATAAAATTTATTCATTTTATCTCCTTTTGTTTATCACATATAGCAAAATTATGTTTATTGTGCCTGATTTTATTAATAAAGTTATGCGGCATATTACAGTATTTTTTATGATATTTTTGTGTCGATAAAAACAATTTGTTTTTATCGATTATAAATATATAAATTATTAATGCAAGATAAATTTAAATTAATTTGAAAATTTAGTAATTTAAAATAAATAATTTTTAAATTTAATTTGCAAAATAAAATTTAAAAATTATTTATTTTGCAAATTAAAT
>CAZHHK010000231.1:0-1956 GCA_964531405.1 uncultured Spirochaetales bacterium
GTGCGCCGGAGCGTCTAGCGTAGGCAGCACCCGGCAATTACTTATAGCGTTTGTTGGCAATAGTGCATTTTTTCGTCTTAAATATCTAACGATAATTTTAAGTGTCCGCCTAATCCTTCACTTATAATCCTCATTAATGTCGATAATCGGATATCACTTGCATTGTTCTCAATCCTAGAAATATAATTTTTAGTAGTCCCTACTTTCTGAGCAAGTTGTGACTGTGTTAGATGTTGTTTCTTTCTCGCTTCTTGAATCAGTACCCCGATTTTAAACGCTTCAAATTCTTGTTCAAATTTATCACGAGTTGGAGTCCCAGGTTTTCCATACTTTTCGTCAAGATGGTCATCCCATGATGTTAAATTGTTATTTATTTTTTTCATCGAAGTATTCCTTTTTTAATCGTTCTGCTTTATCAATCTCTTTTTGGGGTGTCTTTTGTGTCTTTTTTTGGAAACCGCTCAGAAGGATTACAAGATTTCCTTCGTCAAAACAGCAAAACACCCTATAAATATTGCTCCCGACTTGAGTCCTTATTTCCCATATTCCATCAGTTCCAGTCATATGGTCGAAATAAGTCTTTGGAACAATCTTTAATGAACGAATTAATCCAATCGTCCAGTCAAGCTTATCTTGAACTTTCTTTGGTTGTGCATTATAAAAATCCCAAAAGTGGTTTTTATAAACTCTAATCGTCCTTCTAAATTCTTCCAAATCTTTTATCATCAAATCAGATACAAAGTTATCTAATCAGACAACAAAATCCAAATCAACTTGATAATTTTTCGTCATGTAGAATGTATTTTTGCATTATTGCCAACGGCTTACGCTATGAGTAGTTGCCGGTCTCGCAGCTACGTTCTAGTCCACCGTGACCGTTGTTTTATTAAGTGTTTTTAGTTTTGCATTTGAGTGCGCCGGAGCGTTTAGCGCAGGCAGCACCCGGCAATTGCTAATAGCGTTTGTTGGCTGTAGTGCATTAAAATTTATAAAATATGCTCATATTTAGTCCGAGATTCCATAGGTAAGTCTTAATTGGTGCATCTTGTACCTTCATAATATTATATTGAAATGTTGGTTCTAATTGAATTTCTATTGATTTAGTAATTTGATAACCTGAACCGAGACTAATGATTGGAGTCAACATTAATCTATTATACTCTTCTGTATCTTCTCTAGTATAAATGATTGTTTGATCATCATAGTAATCTATATTCTCATACTCATGAAATATTAAATAATTCGTTATTATTCCTAATGAAGATTTAAAAGAAAACTTTTTTACATCTTTTGTGAAATATAGTCTAATAGGAATTCCTATATAATTGAATCGATCAATGACTTTAACTTTATTAGGCATCACAGGATCTGGTTCGCGAGTATTAATCGTAATTTTCTTGGTTTGGAAACCTTGACTTGTATATTGAATGCCTGTCTCAATGGAAATTAATGAGTTTAGATTATAACTTAATCCTATACCTATTGAGTTCCCATATTTAATAATCTCTCTTTCATTTCTTAAATCAACAATCCAGGAAGCACCATCGAGAAATCTATAACAAATATCAGGTGTATAATAGGCCCTTAATGATAATCTACTTTGTCCATTTTCTTGACTATTTGTCAGAAGGCATACAAATAAAAATATGACTATTAAGTATTTCATCATCTTTTCTATTGGCAAATTCCTGCATTACAGCCAACGGTTTGCGCTATGAGCAGTTGCCGCGATCGGAGCTGCGTTCTTATCCACCGTGACCGAAGTTTTATAAAATGTTGTTAGTTTTGCATTTGAGCGTGCCGGAACGTTTAGTGGAGGCAACGCCCGGCAATTGCGTATTACCGCTTGTTGTGGGTAGTTGCTACATTTTTTTATGCAATCTCAAGATATGAATTAGGATCAAATTCAGAGACTGTCTAAAATTTAATTTTTATATCGATTAAGCATTACACGAA
>CAZHHK010000232.1:0-1910 GCA_964531405.1 uncultured Spirochaetales bacterium
ATAAATATATAATTGATACAAATTTGTCAAATGGTTTAATATTTGACAGAAGCTAATTTTTCAGGCAGGTTTAATATATGAAAAAACTCTTATTAATGTTTTTATTAATTACTAATTTTACAATTTTCAGTATTGAAGATGTAAGCATTAAAACTTTTTTTTCAAATGAAGAACTAAGTGTGATTAATAATAATCAATTGATATCACGAATGTATTTAAAATATAATGCCGCTGGTGAGAATACAAATGAATTTATCACTATCCCACGTACAAAATACAATGATGAAGATTTTTCTAAATATGAGATAATAAGCGATGAAAAAGGTTTCATTCCTTATGTCCTTACCGAAGAATCAAAATTAAAATTTTACAACACATTATGTTCTTTCTCAAAACTTAAAGGCATGAAATATTATTCAAGAAGAGCTGGAAAAATAGAACAGCTTATAGAAGAATGCTACAGGGTTACTTCAAAATCGGGGAAAAAGCATGATGATACAGTTTATGATAAAATACAACCTAAAATTACAAATATGTTTTTTCAAAAAGATAATAAATTCGGTAAATTATTCTTCAGAAGCGACCTGTATAATGAGGGTGATAATTTTGTTCTTATTAATACAGATCTTGATCCGGTATCAAAACTTATTTTTACTATAAATGAAAAAGAGGAATATAAAATATTCTGTTTTTTTATCTATGACAAGGAAAAAAAAGGATTCTATTATTACACATTTCAAGTTATGAGAGTCAGGGTTGATTCTGTATTAAAAATGAAGGATCTTTTCAGTCCTACTACATTTTCCAACAGGCTTAGAGCATCAACGGTACATCTTGCAAAATTGCTTGGACTTGATTGGACTGATAGATTAAACCCATGGAAGGGGAAATATGATACATATAAATAAATATTAATTCAATTATTTACCTGGTAATACCGAAAATTTTAAAAAAGATATATTTTTTTTGATTTTTTAAAAATATATGGAATAATAAAAGAATGGCAAAGATTACTCAGGAACAAAGATTAGTATATCAAAATAAAATAAAGCATTATAAAAATAAAATTGATACAATACGTAAAGATATTAATCAACTCAAAATTGAAATATCAAAAGATAAATCTAAAATGCCTATATATAATTTTAAAATTGCAAACATGATTTTAAATACTATTACAAGCTTTTGTTCATTAAATGAAATCAGCGTTTTTTTTCTTGAAGTTAAAAATACGGCATTTTTGGAAAAAGCAAGGCAGCAATTATATGAAGTAATAATATTAATTGAAAATATAGTTACAAACTTTCTTGATGTGCCTTTCAATGATTATGCAGAAAAGCTTATACCCTTACAGGAAATAAATGACCTGCAGCGATTAAATTTTATAAAAAAAATAGGCTATTGCATAGAGCTTGTAAAGGAAAATCTCGGTGAAAATACAAAATGGAAATGGTCTTTCGTAGAAATTGAAGGTAGATTCGCAATAATTGCTAAAAATCTTTTTGATTTAAAACGTTTTCAAAGGCTTGAGGATCCAAGGCAGGAAGGCTATCCAGAAAGAAAAGCTTATTTTTCAATTATTCAAAAATTATTGCTTGAAGCATCCAACGGCTATAGAGAAAAATTTGAATTAAGTACAAAGGATGTTGAAGATTTAAAAAAAGCGATTGACTTTCAGAAGGCTCTATTGAGATTAAATCAAATAATAGCCGATCCAGATAAAATTGAAAAATCCAAAAAAACCATAGAAGTCTGGACAACACTGTTAGAAAAATATATGTCCGAAGCTGAAGAATTAAAAAAGAAAAAATTTTTTACCAATAATATAAAATAAAATCTTCTTAATTTATCTGTAATTCCCTATTTATTATTATTTTCTTTAAACGAGAATAAAATTCGTTTCTTATAAT
>CAZHHK010000233.1:0-1907 GCA_964531405.1 uncultured Spirochaetales bacterium
ATATCTAACGCAAATTTTAATAAAAGTGGTTTCCTAAAAGGGTACAACTTCCATTGTTATTTTAATATATATTACTGAGCTACTACATTTTATCTTTGCTGTTTATTTTTAACCGTCATTCTAATTGCATCTTTCGGATTTTAAAAGTTTATTATCCATTATTATTATTGATTATTCGGCAAATTTGTGATATTTGTGGTTTTAAAAAATTATAGATTTTTTATCAATCAAAAGGTAATAAGATAATTATGGAAAAGCAAAAATGGGAAATAAAATTTTTAGATTTATTAAAAGACAATTACATTTATTTAATTTTTTTTGTTGTTTCAGTAGTTCAGGGGTTGAGATTTTATAAGATTAACATTGACGATGCTTACATTTTTTACAGATATATACATAATATCATCTCCGGGCATGGCTGGGTATTTAATATAGGAGAGAGGATAAATGCCACTACAAGCCCTCTTAATGTTATTGTGATATCAATAGTTGCCTTTTTTATAAAAGATGTACCAACAGCAGCCCATTTAATACAAATACTTTTTTTGTTTTTTGCATTATGTTTTATATATTTATTGTTTAAAAAATTTAACATGTCTATGGCAGGCATAATATGTGCATTAATACTTGCAACAGATACTACTTTAATGTATTTATGGGGCATGGAAACAATAATGTACTGTTTCTTTTTTATTGCATCAATATATTTTTTTGTAGCATCAAGATATAATTTGTCGGCTTTAAATGTGGCTTTATTAATATTAACCAGGCCTGATGGTATCATACTTGCTGCAATTTTATTTTTATTGTATATATGGGAAACAAAAAGATTTCCATTGATACCTTCAGTTATCTTAACAGCTGTACTTTTACCATGGCTAATATTTTCATTTTTTTATTTTGGACATATATTGCCTCATACATTAGGTGCAAAAGTTTCCCAGGGTAGTTCTGGAGTGTTTGGTGATAAGTTTATTTTTTTTAAAGGCATGATTAACTTATTTAAAGATTATTTCATTTTGAAGGCTATTATTATTTTTAGTTTTGTCATAGTACTTATAATTGGATTAATTGATTTAGTTAAATATAAATTTTATTTTTATAAAAACAACAAAGTTTTTATAATTTTATTTATATGGGTTATATTGTATACAGGCGGATATACAATATTGAATGTCCCTCACTACCTCTGGTATTATGTACCAATATTTTTTTCGATAGTAATTTTGTTTATATTTTTAATTTATTATTTAACCAGAGAAACGGTTTTAAAAAAATATGAAAAAGCAATAATTGTGGTTAATATTGTTTTATTAGCATTGGTCTTTATTAACATTTATAAAAATAATAACAAATTTATTATTGATTCTGATACAAGGGAAAAAGCTTATAAAGAAGTAGGAGTTTGGCTTAAAGATAATGTTGATGATTTTTCCACAATAGCAATGACAGAGGTTGGGACAATAGGATATTATTCAGACAAAAAAATATTAGATCTTACAGGATTAATATCTAAAGATGTATTACCTTTTTTAAGAAGAGATATAAGCAGAGAAAATGTGATAAAGTACTTTTGGCCAGAATATATTTTGCTGCGCACGAAAAATAATGATCTTCCGTCGTTTTTTGAACCTTTTATTAATAATTATATTATTAAAGAAAATTATTCGATAGTAAAAGTTTTTAGATTTGATAATTTTTATAAAATGACATTACTGCATATTAAGAATAAAATAGATAATTTTGATATCATAGATCTTTATGATATACATCACACTTCTATAGTTTCTAACATCGATAAAAAAAAGAGGTTTTTATATTCATTTTTATACAATGGAGCAATTAATGATACTGTAAGACAATGTATTGTTAATATCCCTCCGTCTAAAATTTCTTACACTCTTGAA
>CAZHHK010000234.1:0-1885 GCA_964531405.1 uncultured Spirochaetales bacterium
CTGCGCCGAGTGTTAGATAATATGCAGCTTCATAGATGTCTGAGGTTATTACTTTTTGACTCATTTTTCCTCCAGTAGAGGAAAACCGCTTTAATTTGACTTTTAGTCTAAAATTTGATATAAATAATTAAAGAGGTTTTCCTCTTTCTTTTTTTGTAAGCCTTGTTTTCTGTCGGATGCCCAATCTTTAGAAAGCAAGGCTTTTTTGTTCTCTCGTACAGAGAGATTTAAAACATGTCAAGCAAAACATTCAACTTAATGTGAATTTTAATAGCACATTTTATGTGCTATGTCAACAAAAAAAATAATAATATTTTATGATTTGACTATTATGAATAAAACTAAAGAAACATCCACTTTTTCAAAAAACTTAAAGCGTATTCGAAAAGAAAGAGGTTTATCTCAATACGATCTCGCTGATATAACAGGAATAAGTAAAAGAATGATCGGGCATTATGAAACTCATGTTACCGAACCACCTCTAGATAAAATAGAAATAATCGCAAGAGCATTAAAAGTAAATATATCAGAACTTCTATATAATGATGCTTTAATATCCAATAGTGAAATTGATATATCAAAATTTGATACAAGAAGTTTGAAAAAGCTACAAGATATTTTAGAACTACCACCAAATGACAGAGCTGATATTTATAGACTTTTAAATAAATTGATTAGAAAAAATAAACTTGAACAAGAAAAAAAACAACTTGCGGATTCAAAAAAATGAGTATTATCTGGTGGACTGACGAAGAAATTCAATTATTAAAAGAGATTTACCCCAAATTAGAAAAGCAAAAACTTTTAAAACAGCTTAAAAATAAGACATGGTATGCCATAAAGAAAAAAGCCGATGAGCTAAATTTAAAACGTGATGATAAATTAAAGCAACGTCAAAAAAAACCGCCTAAACAGTTTTTAGGAGAAAAACAACTTCGTAATTTACTTGAAAAAGATTTGACAATTGAGGAAATAGCAAAGAAGCTTCGATCTGAACCTCATATCGTCAGACGATTTATTCAAAAATATGGTTTGTAAAAAGCATTACAAAATGAAAAAAAAGTTGTATAATATCTATGGAGATTTATAAAATGCAAGCCTATAAAATTGAAACTACAATAACAAAAGATGGCAAAATCATTTTACCTTCTGACTTAAAAAATATTTTCAATCATGAAGTTGAAATTGTCGTTATTGATAAAGCACATCAAAAACGAAAAGATTTAAACTTCGGAAGTTACAATCTAGGTGGAATTCTCGACAAAGTTAATATCAGAGATTTTGCTCATGAAGATTGATGAAAAATTTTTTATCGATACAAACATCTTGATTTATTCTTTTGATAAAGATTCGATATTTTATGATTCTTCAAAAAAATTAATCAATCAAAATAAAGATAATATTTGCATGGCAAGTAAAACTATTGCCGAGTTTGTCTGCGTTTTCTCAAAATTAAAAAAATATGAAATTATAGAAAACGAACTTGAAAAAATAATTGATACTTTTACAATATTATGTTCGGATGATTCCAGTTTAAATCATTTTAAAAATTTAGTTTTAAAATATAAACCTTACGGTAATAAGTCTTATGATTTTGAAATTGCATCTGTAATGCTGGCCAATGGCATTAAAAAAATTGTAACAGTTAATAAAGCTGATTATGAAAATATAGCAGAAATTGAAGTAATAACGATTTAATCGGTATTTTGCATTCACTTTTCAAATATCCGCTTTCTGAAAATATTTTTGCTGGTTGATCTCTCGCCCACCCATGCCGGTTGATTCCATCTAAAAGCTTTCTGATATTATAAATGATTATTCTTTCATCTTCCGTCGTGAGTTTCGCTCGTGTCGTCCTTGACACTCGCCGACATAATGCAGGCTA
>CAZHHK010000235.1:0-1842 GCA_964531405.1 uncultured Spirochaetales bacterium
ATAATTGTGAGGTTATATAAAATTTGCTGACAACTTCGTTGACTTACGAGCCGTTGTCGGCAATTGCGGTAAATCTTTTCTTTAATCATTGATAAATTTGACATTCTAATAAATTAATGCAAATTTACTCTAAAATCCAAATATTTAAAGGTTTGACATGATAGATAAAATAGTTAAAATATTCCAAGACAGTGAAATTATTTTAAAAATACAAAATAAATTACCAAAATTATTTCACCTCGCAGAATTAGAAAGTTCAAGAGCAGGTAAAGTTGGGATGGAGGTTGGCTCAGTAAGAGAAAAAATTATAGTTGCATTTCTTATTTATAAATTCGGAGAGAAAAATGTTGAAACAGAAATTCCTATAACTGAAGCTGAAATAGATGTAAAATTATTTGACAAACCAATATCTATAAAAACTATTACAGGAAAATATTTAAGTGGAGTAAAATTAATTTGGACTGTTGACGCTGAGAAGTCATTAGAATTTAAAAACAATTATAAACCAAATTGCGATATGATATTTGTACAAATTAATTGGGATAGTGAAGGTGGTTTATATTATTTTCCATTAGAGTTACAAATTGAAATTTTTAAAAAACTTGGAGCAGAAAAGTATATTAAGCTTCCAAAAGCTGGTACAAATCCTCGAGGAGTTGAAATGACCGGTGAAGCATTAAATGAATTGATTAATAGTAATAAATGTTATAAAATAAAGATTAATTGGGTAAAAAATACAACTGAATTCAAACCATTTCAAAGATGGATTGAATTATGGGAGAGTTAATAATGAAAAAAGGTTCTTTTACCAGTAATTTTGGAACAGTTTCAAGAATAAATCATGATTCTTCTAGTTATTATAATTCCAAATTATATAAAGAGCTTGAACCTTCTAATATTGAAATCAATATTGATGAGCATGATTTTCCAAAAGAATTAGAAAATGTTATAATAAATTCTTCATCCGAATCAATGAAAGAAATTCCAAACAATTCATTACATTTAATGATAACATCACCTCCATATAATGTTTCAAAAGAATATGATGATAATTTGTCATTAAATGAATATTTAAGTTTATTAGAAAAAATTTTTCGAGAGACTTATAGAGTTCTTGTAAATGGTGGTAGAGCTTGTATTAATGTTGCTAATATTGGAAGGAAGCCATATATACCATTATCAGATTACATATCAAAAATGATGATAGACATTGGGTTTAATATGCGAGGTGAAATAATTTGGAATAAAGGCGCAGGAGCAGGCATATCAATGGCTTGGGGAAGTTGGCAGTCTGCTACAAATCCTGTGCTAAGAGATACTCATGAGTATATTTTAATATTTAGTAAGGGTTCCTATTCAAGGAATATTAAAGATAAAGAAAATACGATTACAAAAGAGCAATTCATGGAATGGACTAAATCAATTTGGACATTTAATCCTGAATCTGCTAAAAAAGTTGGACATCCTGCGCCTTTTCCTGAAGAATTGCCTTATAGATTAATTCAATTATATTCATTTAAAAATGATATTATTTTAGATCCATTTATGGGAAGTGGAACAACTGGTTTAGTTGCATTAAAATGTGATAGAAAATATATTGGATATGAAATAAACAATGAATATATAAAATCTGCCGAATCAAGAATAAACAAATACAAGCAACAACCAATGTTACAATGGTAAAATAATACCGCAACAGCCGACAACAGCCAGTAGCCGGTTCCGGCGGAGTACCGCCTCCACCCAAAATGCCTTCGCGAGTACGCTTCGGCAACTTCGGCTACGGACGGAACGTTGTAGGAAATGCCCGCCTTAAAAAAATACTTTATTATATAAAGAAAA
>CAZHHK010000236.1:0-1828 GCA_964531405.1 uncultured Spirochaetales bacterium
AAAAAAATATTCCGATAACTTCAAAAACGATAAGAAAAGAATTGAAAAAATCAGCAAAGTTAGCTGGAATAAAGAAAGAACCAACGCCACATACCTTTCGTCATAGTTTTGCAGTACATTTACTAGAATCTGGATACAATTTATTGTTGATAAAAGAGTTACTTGGACATAAATCTATAGTATCTACGTGCATATATCTGCAATTAGTTAATATAAAGTTACTAGGTGGCAAAAGTCCACTAGATATTTAGGTAAATAATTATGGTGACAATAAATGAAATATTAAAGACCTATTTTAATGAATTTAAAAAACACTACAAAGTATCAAATCACGTAAACAATATAATTCAATCAATAATTAATTGCAGAACAGAAAAAATGGGACATAGAATATTAGAATGTGAAGATTGCGGATATGAAGAAATTACATATTGTTCTTGTCGCAACAGACATTGCCCACTCTGCCAGATGTATACAAAAGAGAATTGGGTACAAAAGAGGAAAAAAGAAATAATAAATACAAAATATTATCATTTTGTATTTACATTACCAAAAGAGCTAGAGATTATAGCAAAAATGAATGAAGAGCTGATATATAATTTGATGTTTAAGTGTGTAAATGAGACTTTAATGGAGTTAGCCAGTGATGAAAAGTATTTAGGAGCACAAACAGGTGCAATTATTATTTTACATACATGGGCACAAAATTTATCATACCATCCACATGTACATTTATTAGTTCCAGCTGGAGGATTAGATAAAACAGGTAAATGGTTAGAAATAAAAGGAGATTATTTTATTCCTGCCAAAGTCTTATCAACAAAGTTTAAGAAAAAATTCATGTTTTTCTTTGGAGAAGAAGTAAAATATAATAAATTACTATCCTTGCCTAAAAAACTAGAGTATTTACATAATGATTTACATCTTTACAACTTTAAAGAGGACTTAAAAAGTAAAAGTTGGTATGTGTATTTAAAAGAAGCTTATTCAGGACCAGAACAAGTTATAGAGTACCTAGGACGATATACTCATAGGGTTGCTATATCAAATAATAGAATTAAAAAAGTAGAAAATGAACAAGTAACATTTAATTATAGAGATAGCAGGGATAATAATAAAATTAAAGAAATGACATTGGATGTTTTTGAATTTATAAGAAGATATCTGTTTCATATTTTACCTAAAGGATTTATGAAGATCAGGTACATAGGAATTTTAAGTAACAGAAATAAGTCAAAAAAACTTTTTATATGCCAGGTTGCAACAAAAGCAATAGATAATAAAAAGCTTTTTATTGAAATTACTATAGAAAAAATACTTATAAAAATGACAAAAGGCAAAATATTTATATGTCCGGCATGCAAGGGTAATAGATTGCGTCTGGTTAAAGTTAAAAGAAGTGATAGTTCGTAACATAATTTGAATTTAATAGAAAATTTGAATTGCCCAGTTTGGGAGGGTGCATTATTGCTGATTGTGATGTTAATATGTGCTAAATATGTTGAAATATATTTAATTTTCATATAAAATTATAAAAACCATATTCATGGTTTTAACATTAAAAAACCATATATATAAGTAATTTTAAAATTATTTATGCGGTAAGAAATGCTTCGCATTTCTTGAATGTATTGTCTTTGAAGTAATATAAGGAAGAAATGCTCTGCATTTCTTGTTTAGTAATTCTTAAAAGTATCTAACGGGTCAAATCCAAATTTAAATACTTGCCTTAAAATCCGTACTTTATGAAGTTTGTTTGTTATTTTAGTACGTTAATTTTTGTAATTTCTTGATTTTTATTTAACTGCAAACTTCGCTTATATAAAGT
>CAZHHK010000237.1:0-1816 GCA_964531405.1 uncultured Spirochaetales bacterium
CGGTTTTCAACTTTAAAACCTTAAAATTTATTCCGGTTTTCAATTTTAAATGACACTTATTTTATTTTTATTTATTATTCCTGTAATATGTGATATTTTAATGAGTTTTACTGAAACGGATTATTCACAGCATTCATTTGATGTTAAATTCATTGGAATTAAAAATTATATCGATATTTTTTCATATAATTCACAAGTTGGTAATAAATTCATAAATTCGTTTTTTTGTTTATTGATATTTGAGTTAATCTGTACTCCTATTACACTTATTTTATCTTTGTTTGTTGCTCTCTATCTTAACAGGAAGTTCATATTTAAACCTTTTATTATTGGATTAATATTTTTTTTATGGATAACTCCTGATTCGGCAATTTATAATGTATGGAGATTTATTTTTAGCATAAAAGCAGGATTAATTAATAAGTATTTAATTGATTTTCATATTATTAATGAACCAATTATATGGCTAAGGGGTAATAGTGCATTATTTGCAATAATAATAGCAAATATCTGGAAAAACTGGTCTTTAGGTGCCCTCATTCTTTTGGCAGGGCTTAAAAAAATACCTATGGATTTATATGAATCATCAAGGATTGATGGATTAAATATTTTGCAGAGATTAATAAATATCAATATTCCGTTATTAATGCCATTCATTAAAATTGTAATAATAATTTTGCTTATAAATAATTTTAATGCTTTCAATCAGTTTTATGTTATGTTAGGAGGCGATAGCGGTGCTATATCGGCAATTCCCTCATTAATTTTGCTAAAGTATAACTTTACATATTTACAACTCGGAATAAGTTTGGCAATGGCTATTGTTTTGCTTTCAATAATCTTTATATCAGTTTATTTGCTGTTGAAATTTAAAAAGGAGCCATTATAAAATGGATTTTCATATATTAAAGAGAGCTGGTTTTTATCCAGGTTTGCTGTTTTTAGTTTTATTTATCCTTTTGCCTTATGTGTGGATGACATTAAATTCTTTTAAAAATGAAAAAGATATGTATACTGCAGATGTAAGAATACCGGCTTTAAGTCCTGAATGGATACCGAAAAACTTTACATTACAGAATTACATCACAATTAATAATCCTGTTCCAATAATTAAATGTTTAATAGATAGTTTTATAATTTCGATTTTTACATCAATAATATGCACATTGATAAGTTTTTTTACAGCTTATGCTTTATCAAGGATGGAGTTTTCATTAAAGAAAGTTTTTAATAAAATGCTTTTTATTTTTCAGATTTTACCTGTTATTGCCATATTAGTATCTTATTATTTGGTAATCAATAAATTTACTGTTTTTTCTGGAATAAGGATTCGTGGGACATTTTATGGTTTGATTTTGACTTATACTGCCCTTGCTTTGCCTTTTTCAATATTCATATTAAAATATTATCTGGCATCTATACCAAAAGAAATCGAAGAACATGCTAAAATTGAAGGTTGTGGAATAATGCAATTAATATTTAAAATCATATTACCTGCCTCATTACCCGGCATATTAACAGCATATTTTTATTCTTTTATTTTTTCGTGGAATGATATGCTTGTCGCTTTATTATTTTCGGGAGGGAAAATTAGAAATTTATCCATAGGCTTAATGGATTATATTACATTGAGTTCTTCCTATTGGGTCAAACTGATGACAAGTTGTACGATTTTTATTTTACCTGTTTTAATTTTGTTTATATTGCTTCGTAAGCATATAATTAATCATTATATTGATACTTTTATCAAGTTATACAGATAAAAAATCACCTTAAAATCTTCTGTACTATCGTTGAGTTTTAATAATAAATTCTT
>CAZHHK010000238.1:0-1803 GCA_964531405.1 uncultured Spirochaetales bacterium
ATATAATTGATACAAATTTGTCAAATGGTTTAATATTTGACAGAAGCCCTTTGATTTATAAGATGAGAATATGAAAAAAAATAAGAATACACTGGAATTACAGCAAATTCCATTACACAAAACCCAATAACTCCTATTATTGTTAATAAACTACCAGTTATAATAACTGGTATACCAATACCGAGAAGGACATTTCTTGCCGTATAAAATGATTCAGAACTAACATTGGTACCTATATAGATTAAATTCATAACAAAATTTTTGTCTTTTTCAATGTTTATTTTTTTTGTTATCTGCTTAAAATCTTTAGTTGTTATTTTTACCTCATGTTCGCCTATTTCCAATTCATAAGAATTATTCTCGATTTTACTGGTAATATCAATATTATCTATGACAACAATACTTTCTTTTTTAAGATTTTTAAGAATCAATTTTGATTTAAACAAATTCAGTTTTAAATCAAGCTCCATATCGTTGCCATTAGATAGATCAAGGCTAATTTTTTGCGAATCAAACTTACTACTAGAAATTTCCATTTCATATTTATCAGGATATAAAAGTATAGGGTCATTATATTTATATAAGTTAACTTTATCTTTTTTAGTAATTTTAATTTGCGTATCTGTTGGTAGTTTATCCTTAAAAGTTATTCTTACTCCTTTTATAAGCTTTTCAATAATCTTCTTCGATTCATCTCTGGATATTTCTATTTCTTTTTCCAATGGCATATATCCATCCAGCATAAATTTTATTTTATGCTTACCTATAACTATACTATCTATTTTATAAGGCGTCATACCCACATCAACATCATCTATAAACAACTTTGCATTAACCGGATTTGAATTAATATAAAGTGAACCCGTAAATTTATTCATTATAGGAATATATTCATAAAAATCATCGGAAATATTCTCCACATTAAATTTCTGCTCAGAGTATTCCTCATTAGATTCGATTCTTATTGTTGCTATTCCAAGAGGAATATTTTTAATATTAATAGGAGTATTGCCTTTGCGCATTCCATTGACATAAACAGTATAACCTTCGGGCAAATTGACATGAATATTTTTATTCAGGCTGGTGTATTCAACATTTCTATTTTTATAAAAATTAAAATTTTTAGTATCTTCCTTGTTGGCTTGATTAAGACTGTTTAAACCAATACTATTAAGCCACACCTTAACTTTATTTATTGGTATTGAAAAATAAAGTCCGCTAGTATCATAAAAAGTACCAACATTAATGCCAACCGCTTCTCCATTTTTATTCAATAATGGTCCACCAGAGTTACCAGGATTAATCGCTGCAGTATGCTGTATTCCCCAGTTATCCGATGATCTAATGGCTGATATTGTACCAGTAGTCATAGATGATTTTAAATCCTTAAACACTTCAAAAAAAACTGAAGACATTGGATAGCCAATCGTTATTGCCAGACCACCAACTTTTAATTGATCGGAATCCCCCATTAAAATCGGCTTAAAGCCTTGATTCCCACCTTTAACCTTTATTATTGCGGCATCAAGATCTTTATTAGCATTGACTATTTCGCATTCATAGTAATTTTTATTATCAACCATGACTCTGTAATAAAGTTTTGAATTATCTATTGCTTTCTTTAAATCACTTTTAACAAGATTATAATCACTTTGATTCAACACATCCAGAGGTATTGTTGATAAAAAATTATAAATTACTCCATTATAAGCTTCAAGTTTAGACATGTTTAAATCTTTTATATAAACACATTACTGTCCGAAAGTTTGCCATAAATAAGCCTCTTTTTCCAAATTATTTTTT
>CAZHHK010000239.1:0-1782 GCA_964531405.1 uncultured Spirochaetales bacterium
TATTGTTTAAAATTATTCTGTCCATTTTGGTCAGAATTTAACTACCTAGGGACTTCTGGTATATACAGAAGTTTATATTACACAAAAAAATAAACTAATCAAAACAAGTAAAAACAATAGATAAGGTGTGTTAATAAAAAAATAATCAAAATCCGAATTTAGATGGAAATAAAGGCAGAAAATGTATTAAATAAAATAAATATGAATAAGTAAATATTATGTACTGATAGAATAAATTTGCAAAATAAAATCACTCGTTTTATAATAGATTTGCTAAAAAAAACCATAAAAGAGTGATTTTATGAACAAAGGATATTTAAAAACTTTGCTCAAATATGTATCTAATGTATATGATTTGGGCAAAAAAATCAATAGTTTAAAAGATAAAAGGCAAAATACAACAATAAAAACAAAAGCAGTAGCAATTTCTCTACTTTTAGGCTTTATGATAAGTATAAGAAGTTTTAATAAACTGGATGACTACTTAGAAAACAAAGATTTTAGGAAGCTTGTTCCCAAAAAATTGAAGATGCCGCGTATAGGAACAATTAGGGATAGTCTAAAAACATTTGAAATAGATGGATTAGTTAGAACTCACGATGAAATATTGAAAAAGTCTAAACAAAATAAACTATATAGAGACGGCACAATAGAAGGATTAAAGGTAGTTGCATTAGATGGGGTTGAGTTATTTAGTAGTAAAAAGAAAAGTTGTCCAAATTGTTTAGTAAGAGTTATAAATGAAGTACCACATTATTACCACAAATCAGTAATAGCAGGATATGTAGGTATAGATCCTCATCTGGTATTAGGACAAGAAATGCTAAAACCTAATAAAGATAGTAGTTCGCATAAAGGTGAAGGAGAACTGACAGCAGCTAAAAGGCTAATAAAGTCATTAAGTCAAAAACATCATAATTTTGCAGATGTGATTGTTTATGATGCAATTGCCTGTAATGCACCATGGATAAATTTTATTAAAGAATACAATATGGAAGCAGTTGTTAGAGTTAAGGATGATAGGCTAAACATTGTAAAAGATGCATTAGGGTTGTTTAAAATAAGAAAACCTGATGCTGTTTGGGATGTTAGGGATAAAAATAATAAAATAACCAGAGTATCTGCTTGGAGTGAAAATATTGATATGACAGGTGTTAAAGATGGGATTAGATTTGTAAAGTTTAAAGAAAGTGTAATTGACACAATAACAGGTGAAATAACTAAAGAGAATGAGATTTGGATAATAACGACTGCAAAGAATATGAGTATGGAAACACTGAGAAAAATAATTCACGCAAGATGGGGAATTGAAAATAATATATTTAGGCAGTTAAAGAATCAATGGAATATGGAGCATTGTTTTATACACCATGAAAATGGGTTAGAAGCTACATTGATGTTTATGATAATAGCATTTAATCTGATGCAATTATTTTTCTTTAAAAGGCTTAAAAACTTTAGAATTAGAAAATTATTGCAAATTGAAATAATAGAAAGAATAATAATGGAAATGGCAACTTATATTAGTGATGGGAATTACATAATAGACACCACATAAATTTAGAAAACAATTGGAAATAGATGTTGTATTATTTGTGGGGTAGGGGAATTTGTATCAATTTTTGGCAATTTTTAATTAATCTATTTACAAATTTAATATATAATTACTATATTTACATTATTAGTATATTAAGCTTTCCTACTGGAAATTGTAATATAAACTTCTGTGGTATATATGGCTCCATGTATCTTCCCTCATTTACCAGCATTGCAATTGTCTTG
>CAZHHK010000240.1:0-1676 GCA_964531405.1 uncultured Spirochaetales bacterium
AAAATATTTTTATCATTTTTATTTTCTTTAGGACACAATATTTATTATACCACCTTGTTTGCGTTATATTAAAAATTAAAAGCAAAAAGGAATATAATCGATGCACGAAATTAAACGACAATACCAGCAAATATTATTACTGTATCTAATATTACAGAAGTATAACCAAAATGAGGACAGTACCAAACGTAATCAGTGCGACTCAGACAAAATCAGTGCTAATCAGTGGGATGGGCAATATATTATTGCAACTTTAGTTGAAAATAATTATACAAATGTGCTATACTACACCCAGAATAATATCGGAAGTACGAGCATGCTGACAGATATAAATGGCGACAAAGTACAGGGCTATCTATTTACTCCATATGGCGAAGAGTGGATTACGGAAGACGCGGAAACAAGCGTAACCAACGAGATCACAAGGAAATTCACCGGGCAGGAATTTGATAAAGAGAGCGGGTTGTACTACTACAACGCTCGTTATTATGACCCCAAGGCTGGGATATTTATCACGCCTGACCCTGCGATGGATGGGTTGAATCACTATGCGTATTGCAGTGCTAATCCGATTAATTTCACTGATCCTAATGGTCTAGAAAAGAAATTAACAATTTATGTTGATCAACTAGGAAAAGGTGGCGATAATGATACTTATAAACTAAATGGATTTAATGTTGATGTAGGACACACATTTGTTCAAATAGAAGATACAGATACTGGCGAAAAAAGCACAAGAGGTTTTTATCCTTCAGAATCAGTAAATCCAATTGTTGGGGAAATAGAAGTTAAAGGGACCTTAAAAAATGATACTGGACATGATTGGGACGTGAAAAAAGAATTTAAATTAACAGATGAACCGTATAAAGCAGTTAAACAAAAAATAGAAAAAGATGAAAAAAACCCCGGAAATTATAATCTAGATAGTAGAAATTGTACTAATTGGACAGAAGAAGTTACAAAAGAAGGAGGACAAAATATTCCTGATACAAAATGATCCTGGCCAGGTGGTTCAGGTTCTAATCCAGGTTAACTCGATGAAGAGTTAAAGAAAAAAGGCGGAACTAAAAAATGATAAAAACAAATAAAAAATTTAGAGTAAATTATTTAAGATTATTACGTATTTTTAAGAAATTAAAAAAAATTAATATCCTTATATATATATTTATATTTGTTTTTGTAATATCATGTTTTTCTGATAATACAATAATTCCTGGGAAAGGAATAAATGATTTAAATTTTAATATTAAATATAAAAATATTAATGTGATAAAAAACAAGTATGAAAAAATGGGAGTTTATTTAACTTTTGACAATGATGAATTGACAAGTATAATGATAATTAATCCTAATTTTACAACTAAAGAAGGAATAAAAGTCGGACAAACAAAAAATAATATTATAAAAATATATGGTAATCCAATTAAAGAAAATAATCTAGAATTATCAAAATCAAAAATGAATATAGGTATTATTGGATACTTACTAGTTTATAATGGTATTGAATTTATAATTGATAATGATATAATTATAGGTATAATAATTAAAGACGGCGGCAGCACACTTTACGATGAATCCGGACTAAAAGTCAAAAATTTTGAACCATGAAAAAATGGGTTTGAAAAGGAGCACTGCAAAAGGGGCATATTATCGATTCTGAAGGTTTAATGCTTTTA
>CAZHHK010000241.1:0-1671 GCA_964531405.1 uncultured Spirochaetales bacterium
TTAATTTAAATTATTCACTTTAGAAGTGATTAATATATCTATTATACGAGGAGTTTAGTTTGTTATGTTAAAAAAAATTTCATGGGTATTTTTTTTGATAATAATGCTTGCATCATGCACATGCAAAAGTAATAATAAAAAAATGGAAAGTAAAAATAATAATTATCCAAAACCAGATAAACTTTGTGCATTGACTTTTGACGATGGTCCTGATCCAGTAAAAACCGCTCTTGTACTTAACAAACTTGAAGAACATGGAGTTGTTGCTACATTTTTTATGGTTGGTCAGCGTATAAATGATTCTACAAAGCCTGTTATACAGCGATTGGTGAATATGCACAATGAGATCGGCAATCATTCCTGGAGCTTTGCGAGCATGACCGATATGACGGAAGCCGAAATAAAAAAATCTATTGATGATACTACCTCTGCAATACAAACCTATGCAGGAGTAACCCCTGTGTTTTTTCGTCCGCCAAATCTGGCTGTTAATGATAAAATGCACAAGGTAATCAATCTTGTTTTTGCAGAAGGAATACTCGGCTATGACTGGGATGGATGTAATACAACTGCCCAGCAACGTGCAGACAATATTTTAAATGGAGGAATGAAGGATGGTGCAATAATTTTACTGCATGATGTCCAGCCCGATCCTCATCCGACACCAGAAGCATTAGATATCATTATACCCGAATTAAAAAAACGCGGTTATGAATTTGTAACCTTAAGTGAACTTTTTAAAAGAAAAGGTATTACTCTAGATAAAGCTAAAAATAAAATGTGGAAATTTGTGGAATGATCACCGGATATCAGACAACTAAAGGAGTGATAGTTAACAAAGTTTTAGGAAAAATTTTACTCGAGATTGGACTAAATCCCTTGGTTTCATATATTTTTATCAGTCTTAATCGCGTTTTTATTAAAGGGTAAAAATATTTAAAAAGGAGTTTATTATGACTAAGAAAAAAATATTAGGTTTAATTATGATTATTGCATTATTTTGTCTGTCATCATATAAAGGAGTTATTCCTGACTTAATACAGGGAGCATTTTATATTCAATCCAATTATAGTTGTATTTATTTAAAAGGAAATACAGAAGCATCAAAGAAAACCTGGTTAAATTATAAATTAGAAATAAACAGCTCTAATATTGGATATGATGGGATGAATGGCAATTATAATGGGATTGATCTTTTGCGAATTAAAGCAAATACATCTAGTCCGGGGAAAGAACTTGTTATCTATCTTGACAACATAAAAATGCTTGACAGCAATGGAAAAGCAATTTTTACATGGGATTTTAATGACAACAAAACCCATGGACCGTACTTATCCCAGGGGATCAAGATGGAAGGAAGTGAAACAATACAATCTTTAAATGGGGAGAAATGTTTTTTACTGCATGCTAAAACTGAAACAAAATACGGTTACAGCGGGGTTGAAATACAATGGACATTGCCAAAATGCCCCGATACAAAAAACGGCAAATGGAATCTCTCAAAGAATAAATATTCATTGAGTTTTGATTACTATTATGCTGCTGAATAAAAATTTGAATCAAGTAATATTTTGGGATTAAGACAATTGATACGATTATTTTGTCAACTACTCTTACTAAATTCTTGATGGCGTAACAAACTCGTGACCTCTCATACATCAAAGCCATTAT
>CAZHHK010000242.1:0-1654 GCA_964531405.1 uncultured Spirochaetales bacterium
TAAATATATAATTGATACAAATTTGTCAAATGGTTTAATATTTGACAGAAGCAGAAGAATTACCAGGAGATTGTTATGAGTATAATAAAAAAAATAATAATTTTATTTTTTGTAGCAATTGTTATAATTTCTTGCAATAAAACATCAAATAATACCGATATTTCAAATTTAAACAATGACTATAATAATCAAACGGAATATACGCAGCCGCCAAATATCAAAAATCTATTCGAATTTCAAAATCAGCTTCATAATATTGCCAAGAATGAGACGCCTGCTGTAGTATTTATCAGTACAGAAAAAATAATTACTCAAAGAATATTCAATCCATTTGATTTTTTTAATGATCCATTCTTCAATGATAATAGTATACCTCGTGAAAAAAAATTCAAACAGACAGCTTTAGGCTCAGGGGTAATTTTTGAAAAACAAAATGATAATTATTTCATAATTACCAACAGTCATGTTGTCGAACAGGCCGACTCAATACAGATAACAGTAGATCAGTCAAAAAGTTATAAAGGCATATTAATCGGTACTGATCCTCAAGTAGATATTGCTATAATCAAAATCAAAACAAATGATCCATTAAAAGTAGCTAAACTTGGAAATTCCAATAATGTCCAAGTTGGCGATTTTGTAATCGCCATTGGTAATCCATTCGGATTAAGCGGATCAATGTCTTTTGGCATTGTTTCGGCTCTTGGCAGAACTAACCTTCAAACCGACAGATTAAATTTATCAGAATTCATACAGACGGATGCCGCTATAAACCCCGGTAATTCTGGTGGACCGCTTATCAATATACAAGGCGAAGTTATAGGTATTAATTCAATGATTTATTCTCAAAGTGGAGGCAACATAGGGATAGGTTTTGCGATACCTATAAATATTGCTAAAAATACCGCTAATCAGCTTTTAAAAAAAGGCAAAGTTGAACATGGTTTCCTGGGTATTCAGTATAGAGATTTATCCGAAGACGATATCAAAACGCTGGGAATCAAAAATATCAGTAACGGCATTATAGTATTATCAGTTGTAGAAAACAGCCCGGCAAGCAAAGCAGATATTAAAACCGGCGATGTAATATACGAACTTGACAATAAGCCTTTTAAACGAGGTACTGAGTTTGCAATAAAAATAGGCAATAAAAATCCCGGGACAAAAATAACTCTAACATTACTACGTGAAAACAATAAAATGATTAAAACTGTCATATTAGGTAACAGAGATGAAAATAAAATTTCTCAAGATAACAAATCCCCAGACAAAATAATACTTAATAATTATGGTATGGAAGTATCAGACCTAAGTAATGATATTAGAAATAATTATAATATCCCGGACAATATAAAAGGTGTTGTAATTACAGACATTGATCCTCAAGGCACAGCTGCAGAGAGCGGCATCAATGTCGGTGATGTAATATATAAAATAAACAACAATAATATCAGTAACATCAATGATATCAAAAAAATATTAGATAATAATAATCAAACTAATTACTTTTTTATTTACAGAAAGAATAAAACATTGATTATTGTAATGTAATCAAAAGCCACCTACCGTGTGGGTGGCTTTTGATTAAATCTTATAGTATAATAATTTGATAGCGTAACAAATACGTGACCTAAGGTCTAAAAATTAAAAAGCT
>CAZHHK010000243.1:0-1588 GCA_964531405.1 uncultured Spirochaetales bacterium
GAAATTATACATTAATAAATCATATTATTCAACTATTTTGGGACGCACTCTAAGTTTTTATATTGAAAATTTTACAATTGTTATTCAAAAAATTATTGCAATCAAAATCGATTTTTAGTAAGATTTTATTAAATTAAATTTGCTCTTTTTAATTTGATAAAGGTTTTAAAATGATTGCTGGTTGTTTTAAACTCGCCGACATTTTGCTGTAATGTGTAAAAAATTGGGAGATAAAAATGAATCCCGGCAAGAAGATAAAAGGCATGATCTTCAATCCTAAAAGGACAAGCTTTATATATTGACGATGGAGAAGTAAGAATGAAAAAGATAATATTTATATTTTTAATGATCTGCATATCAAAAATAATTTTCAGTCAGGATAATATCCATGATGATGGATTGTTGATATTAAAAATTGAGACGAATGGAAAAGGATGGTATTATTCAATAGAACCGGTTGATAAATCAATGTTCAACAAGAATATTAACTCATATAAGATAAAGGAAAAAGGGTCGAAGAATGATTCTGGATATTATGCTATAAAAATTGATAGTAAAAAAGAATATTTTTTCAGTAAAGTAAAAGGAGGAAACGGTTATTGGCAGATAACAAAAATTAATAAAATATATAAAGTTGGTAATGGAGATATTTTATGGGGAGGAATAATTAGTATATATTTTGATACACCTGAAACTAGTAATAATTGTAGGATATATTTTGAGGATGGAACGAATGAAGATTTTATGGAAGCTCTGAATGTTTATATAAAAGTGAGTAAAGATAAAAAATGGGTTGAGAAATCAAAAGAGATATTATTGAGGATGGGGGGAACTCAGGTTGATAATAAGACGGAAAATAATCAAGAAAACAAAATAAAAGTCAGAGAAAATGAGAGAAATATTTTATTGGGATATTGTGTAGCAGAAGCAATTAATCATAAAGAGAATAAAGAATATTTTGATTATCTATCATCAATAATTTACAAAATTGATGAATCATTGTTAAGTTTATTAAACAGCAGTGATGATTCCAAAACTGAAGATGTTCTTGCAACAATAAATGAAAAAATTAAATCAAAAGGAGAGAATGAACTTAATAAATTTAAGTTTGGCCTGATAATTAGCGGAATGAAAAAAGATCTTATTCAAAAAAATAAAATAGACGCAGCATTACTAATGAATGGGTTGGTACCAATATATAGCAATTTGGAAGAAAAGTATAAATACAAGTATAATAACTTAATGACTAGGATTATGTTGTCAAATAATAATGATAAAGCGATGAAATCTTGCTTTGAAGAAATAATAAGTGGATATTGGGGAATAAAATATTATTGGAAGTAACCGCCCGCCCGGATAAAAGTTCTTTTAAATTTGATGAAAGTTTTAAGATGATTGCTGTTTGTTTTAAACTCGCCGCCAAATTGCCGGAATATTTGGAATAAAAAAAGAAAAATCGGGATATTATAAAAAAGGTGATGGATCAGGAGTAGCAGAATGGTGGGATAAGGCTATAAAAGAGCATGGAGGAATTGGGGCATAGGAGTAGGATTTAACGCAATATCAAGCGGAGTGTCTATAGCAGGAG
>CAZHHK010000244.1:0-1572 GCA_964531405.1 uncultured Spirochaetales bacterium
TTTCAATAAACAATAAATACAGAACAAAAAAGCCTAAGCTCGATTGCCTACAACGTTGACAATATGGCCAGTAAGGGATTGCGGGCGATTTCCTATCAAGGTACACGAAAAGTCGAAGCGGGCTACATCCCTTAGCAACCCACTGAAACCCTTATTGGCTATATTGTGTGTTAGCAACCGTATTTATTTGTTTTTTAATATCTTAAAGTATCTCATGTTATACTCAATCAACTCTCCACCTTTTAACTCCTGTCCATCCAAAACGATATTTTGATAATGACAATCCTTGCAATCAATAACTCTATATATTAGATTATATCCACCTTTACGACTATTTTTCTCAGTGATTATCCCTTTAATTACGCATTCAAAACTATCACTGTCAATAACATTCGAGTATGAATGTAAAGTTGTTCTATCAGTGCCATCGTATCTCCAATCGCCACTATAAGGAATCCTAATAGTACCACCTAAAGCAAGTCCTTTATACGTATCTTTGATTTGTTTCCTTTTTAACTTATTTTTTTTATTAATGCTATCACGAACTGGTTTAGGTGGATTATATTCTTTAAAGACTCTTTCGTAGCAAATGTTACTATTTTCGAAAAGTCCATTTTTCACAGCATCTGAATGAAGATTAGGTAAATTATCAAATCTTTTTTTTCGAAGTCTATCAACTTTTTTTAAGGTAATAAAGTCATAAATCATATCGTACATTACTACAACTTCAATTGTATCACAATCTTTCTTCAATTTAATATCAGTCCATTCCATACCAACGTAACGAAACAACAAACTGTCAGTTTCTTTTGGAATGCTAATTTTAAACCGACCATCCATATCTGTTTTGCCAAGAAGTAAATTATCAGAGTTTTCAATATCTAATCCTGGTAGTGGCTCTAAATACTCAGAAATAACTCGGCCTGTAATGGTTCGTTTTTGTCCATTCAATCCCAAATTAATGAAGAGAATTATTAATATCAATATTGTTGCAAATCTCATGTTCGAGCGTTTTTTTAATATGGTTGCTAACGGTTCGCAATTTAATGACGTAAAAGTGCTATTATTAATAACAACCCATAATCATAATATCAAAATTCAATAATTAATATCAACAAATTTATTTTAATTAAATCAATCTTAGCACTTTTATGTGTGCGTCGTGAACAAATCGCATCCGCTGCCAAAAAAGGAAGCGATTTGTGAACAGCATCGAGGAGCACAGGATTTCGAGTATTCGAGAAAGCCGAGCACCGCAGCATTAAATTGCTGTTACGCGCAATAAAATTATTTTATTTCTATAGATTTTATAAATGCATTTAAGGATTCTTCATTTAAAATATTTTCATTCTTTGCAAATACATTTATGACAATAATATCATTTCCATTTTTTATATATATTAAATATTGGTGTAGTCTTTCTTTTTCTTTTGGAAAATTATAAACAATATAAATTGCACCACCTTCCTGATTAGATTTCAACTCAAAATTTGGATAAAAATTTCTTAGCAACTCTCCTTTACCACCATTATTTTCATAAATACTTGTAATATATTTTAAATCTTGTAACAT
>CAZHHK010000245.1:0-1564 GCA_964531405.1 uncultured Spirochaetales bacterium
TTAATATATTATTAAATTTGATTTTAATTATATTTTTATTATTAGAAAATATGTCCTTTTCTGAATTATTGTTAAATATTCTTACTAGTTTGCAGGTGGCTTCTGTATTCAAGCTTGATTTTATAAATGCTAAAAATATTAATACTTTTGTCTCATTTTTAATATATATATCAATTATTTTTATGCTTTTAAAGTTATTGTTACAAATTATTTCGAATATGTTAAGCAGTTTAATATTGCTTGAAGATGAACTTATTTATTATGAAAATAAAATATTTAAAAGTTTAATTATTCGAGTGCCATTATCTGCTATAAATTGTGTTGTTGTAAAACAAAATATAATAGAAAAAATTTTTATGATAGGCTCGATTTTTATAGAATTAAATAGCACTAAAGAAATGATTATAATTAGAAGTGTTACTAATATTATACAAAAAAATAAAATTATGTTACATAGAATAAAAAATGCCTTATAAAAAATTAAATTCATTAGAATTGTTTTTTTCTATAACAACTTCCTTATTAATTTTTTTTGCCTATCTTATTTTTAATCTTAATTATTTAACAAGATTTATTGACGAGCGGCTTGATTCTAAAACATATAGAAATTATATATATGTTTTTTTAATCAGTGAAAAAAATAATAAGGTAGGCATACAAGAAAAATTTAATGTTATTAATCCTCATCATATTGCTTTTGATATGACCGGTCTATATTTTTATAAAATGTTGATCAAACCAGACAATTATAATCCAGAAAATCTTATGATTGTACTCCAATTAAGAAATCTAATAATAAGTTCAGCTTTTTTAGCATTATTGTTTTTTATATTATATAAATTTTCAAAAAAATATATTTTATCATTTCTTATGATATGTCTCATTGGATTTTCATGTGGGTACTGGATATATTCTCAAATTAATGATACTCCAATAATTCATTCTGTTTTAGTAGCATTATTATTTTTTGCATCGATTTATTTTCCATATGCAAAGAATAAATATATATATTCAATTTTTTTGGGATTATTTCATTCAATTAATATATTTTATCATCAATCCGATCTGATTTTTACTTTTGTAATTATATTTATTATGATTTTTCATAAAAAATTTAAATTAGTAAATCATGATAATAACTTTATCTGTTACGATAGTTTAAACAAAAATTATAATATTCTATTTTCCAATTCAAATAAATTAAGTATACGTTATTTGCTGTTATATTTTTTTACTCTAAGTTTTGTTATAACAATTGCCTATTATTATGTGGGTTTGATTTATATAGGTTTGACGCTTGATTTAAATAAAGCTCAAACTCTTAACAAAATAAAAGATTCCACATATTTTTTTAACTGGCTTGTCTTATATTCAAAAATTGAATATTGGGGAAAAGGTTTGGAAAATTTTACTATAACAAAAGGATTAGAGGGAATTAGAGATTATTTTTATCAAAATAATATGTATATTGATGGCGTTCCGATAAAAATGGATTTTAAACATTTTTTTTATATTAATTCTATATTCCCTAATATAATTATATTTTTTTGGATATCTATTTTTT
>CAZHHK010000246.1:0-1540 GCA_964531405.1 uncultured Spirochaetales bacterium
TTGATACACGAAGCCTCTGAAGGAAATTTCTTTACAAATTCAACAAAATTCATCTTGTTTTTTCTTCAAATTTACAGAATTTGGTACATTAGCGGATATACATATATTCTTATTCTTGTTTTTCTCCCCCTGAATGGGAATAAAACCTTCCTAAACAATACATTTATTATAATGATACGCCTTGATTACATTTTTCATATTCTGCTTTTTTTACCTTTTGCTTTGCTCTTACAACAATCTATGAATACTAAAATCATTACTTCATTATTTCTTGGTTGTTTATTCGCATCATTTTGTGAAATAATTCAGTATTTTCTTCCTTATAGGGCTTTCAATATAAACGATCTTCTGGCAAATTTTTTAGGAATTTTTCTGGGAGTTATAATAGCCATTTTTTCACAAAAATGTTTAATAAAAAAAGCGGTGAAGACAAATTGATGTAAAAAATATGGATTTTACCTTAACAACATATTATCAGTTGTTGCATTCATTACTTCAGCATAATTTCACCTTTCAGCGTTTCGATCAATTCCTTAAAAAACCCATAATAAAAGCGGTTATTCTACGTCACGATGTCGACCGGTTGCCGGCTAATTCCCTGGTGACAGCCGAAATTGAAAATAAGCTGGGTATTTATGGGTCTTACTACTTTCGTGCAGTATCTGAAAGCTGGGATGAAGGCATAATTAGAAAAATTGCTTTACTTGGCCACGAGATAGGATATCATTATGAAAACCTTACAACCTGCAAAGGAGACTTTAAAAACGCAATTGTAGATTTTAACATAAACTTAACCAGGTTGAGAAATATTGTCCCTGTTAATACTATTTGCATGCATGGAAGTCCCTTAAGCAAATGGGACAGCAGATTGCTTTGGGATAAATATAATTACAGGGAATTTGGGATTATTGGAGAGCCCTATTTCGATATCGATTTTAATAACGTACTTTATTTAACCGATACCGGAAGAAGATGGGACGGGGAGAAAGTGAATGTGAGAGATAAGATAAGAATGAATGTGGTGGGGAAATTGGGAGAGGTCAATGATAATTCGGATTCCTGCCCACAAAAAGAGGAAAATGAGAGCATAGATTTTAAAAATACATCATTAAAATTCAGGTCGACATTTGATGTTGTTGAGGCCGCTGGCAAGGGCTTATTGCCCGATAGAATAATGATCACCATTCACCCGCAACGATGGACTAATAAGCCAATTCCCTGGTTGAAAGAATTGTTTTTACAGAATGTTAAAAATGTTGTTAAGCGATATTTTTATGTCTAATTTGTTTCACTGGTGAATTAATTGGTCGGTTAAGTGACAAGCAGTATCCATAGAGTAGAACCCTGCATCAAGTGCCCTTCTCGCAAACATTCTATCATCCTTTAATCCTTAATTTAACGATTCTCTGTATGTAATGGTCTGAAAAAACTGGACAGGAATTTAATAACTTTAAAATTTCTGTCATATGAAAAAATCGAGACGAAAATTTAGGGTTTGCTGATTTTTTATTTCAAAGTAGATAAATGTTTGTATTACAAT